>JARIGY010000076.1 GCA_029288535.1 Candidatus Tayloriibacteriota bacterium
CCGCTGCTCTACTTTGATGTGCATCCCGAAAGCCTGATAGGGCATACTGCCCGCGTCGCGGTGGAAGCGCATCAGCAGTATGCCGTTCGGAAGCATACTCCGTGGGGCATGGGAGAAGCGGCTTTCAACAGTTTTGATATCCACAACAATTATCAGTACCAGATTTTCGGCGAGCCTTCTCTCGGCTTGAAGCGCGGCCTTGAAGACAGATTGGTGGTAGCGCCGTACACCACGGCGATGTCGCTTTCTCTGGCGCCGAAAAGCGCGGTAAAGAATATGCACCGGCTTGTCGGCGAAGGCGGATGGGGGCTTTTCGGATTCTACGACTCCATCGATTACACAGTTAAGAAAGGTTTTTTCAAGCGGAGGGGAATACCGGTGAAGATCCATTACGCCCATCATGAGGGCTTCATCGCCGTTGCGATCAATAATGTTCTCAATGAGGATAATTTCCGCAGCCGCTTCCATCGCGACCCCCGCGTTCGGGCCACCGAGATCCTGCTCGAAGAAAAAATGCCGGACGGCGCGCCGGTCATGCCGATTAAGAATATCGAGGAGTTCTCTCCGGAGTATGCCCTGCTCAAGGAAGCCGGCGGAAGGCTCAGGCAGTATGTGCCGGTCCGGACAAAGCGTCCGCGCTATGCGTTTCTCGGCAACGGTACGTATTTTACCGGAGTCAGCAACAGTGGTGCCGGATGGTCTACATATAAGGATCTTGCCATCACTCGTTATCGCGAAGACCCTCTCGGCGAACCGTGGGGAACATTCTTTTATATATATGATGAAGAGAGCCGCTCCATCTGGTCTCCTACATTCAAGCCGACGGGCAATCTGGGCAAAACCCAGAAGATAGTTTTTTCGGAGAACAAAGCCGGATTCAGCCATGTGTACAACAAGATCCAGACCACGCTCGAGATCACGATTCCTCAGAACGACAATCTCGAATTGCGCACGATAACCCTGAAGAATATCGGAGAAGCCGACCGGCTGCTCAAGGTGGCAAGCTACGCCGAGCTTGTCATGACCAGGCAGAAAGACGATATCAGCCATTCGTCGTTCCAGAAACTTTTCATAAAATCAAAAGTTCTGCCCGAATACCAGGCGTTGATTTTCGAACGCAAAGACGCCCAGCAGAATCAGCAGCCGCTCTACGCCGCGCATTTCATTTCCACGCCGGCCGCCGGCTCGGTAACATATGTCCGCAACCGCGAGGATTTCATGCGCGGTTCGGATTCGCTTTCGGCGCCGGGAATATTCGAAAAGGGTATTGGCGACGAATCCGCGATTCCTGCATACACGCTCGATCCGATACTGAGTATTGTAAAGCAACTCGTGATCAAACCGGGCGAATCCGTAACGCTGAGTTTCATCACTGCGGCGGGCGACAGCTATGAAGAGATGCTCAAGATAATCAAAAAATACAAGCAGGCAAAAGCGATCGCTCAAATCCTCACGGCAAGCGACGCCCACAGCAAGAATACCGCGCTGCAGATCGGCACATCGGTCCAGCAGGCACTGCTTTTCCAGAAATTCATGTCGACGATCCTCTCCGCAAGCTGGCATCCGCACAGGACCGAAAAGATGATCGCTACCGAACCGCTCGTCCGGGCATTGTGGCGCTCGGGCGTTTCCGGCGATATTCCATACATTGTCGTCCGGGTCAAAGACATTCAGGACATCACGCTTATCAAATCACTGCTGCTTTTCTACAAGTACGTCCTGTTCAAGGGCTTGGCCTTCGACATGATCATCCTCAACGAATATCCCTCAAGCTACATCAAGGTCTTGGATGATGAGATCGAGTTTCTTCTGCGCATCAGCAAAACCGACGAAATGCTCCATGCCCAGGGAAAGGTATTCCATATAAAATCAGATCTGCTTTCCGTTGCGGACCGGCAGGCTATGCTTTACATGTCGCGCGTCGTCATCGACAGCAAGAACGGATCGTTTGAACAGCAGCTCGAAGCGCTCGATCGGACAAAAGCGCTCCAACAGCTGCCCGCGCTCATCGCCAAAAAGAAAAATACCCACCGCACCAAGGACTTGTCTAGACCTCAGGGGCTTATTCTCGATAACACTATCGGCGGCTACGACCCTGTCAAAAAAGAATATGTGATGTGGCTCGACAAGGACAACCAGCCGTCGGCGCCCTGGGTCAACTTCCTGACAAACGCCGCCTTCGGTTCCATCGTCAACCATCGCGGCGCGAGCTTCACTTGGTCTGTCGACAGTTACGATAATCGCATTACCGCGTTTCATCCCGATCCGCTGGCCGAAAAAGGAAGCGAGTTTTTCTACTTACGCGATGATGAAACCGGCGAAGTATGGAACCCGACGCCGCTCTCGCTTGAGAAGGGTGCATATATAGTGCGGCACGGCATGGGCTATTCGGTTTTCGAGCATTCGCGCTTTGGTATCGAAAGCTCGCTTGTCATGTCCGTGCCGTTCGACGAATCGCTCAAAATCTACAGACTCAGCCTGAAGAATACCTCGAGCCGCGTCCGCAAAATATCGGTGGCGACGTATCATGAAGTCGTGCTCGGTATCGACAGGCAGGAGTCCAAGCACGGCTTGCGTTTTGAAAGGCGGCCGGACAATGTGATAACCGTTCAGAATATCATCCGCAATCATTTTGCCGACAGGAAAGTATTTTTTGATTTCAACGCCGGACACGCATCAGTAACCATCCATCGCGATGAGTTTATCGGCAGGTACGGCGACTATCTGCTGCCGGAAGCCCTGAAACGCGAGTCGCTTTCGGACAACCTTGCATATACTGCAGAAAATTGCGTAGCGTTCCATTCTCTGCTTGAAATCCAGCCGGGCGAAGAAAAGGAAATAATGCTGCTCGTCGGCGAAGCGGACAGCGAAGAGTTAGTCACCGAAACAGTCGGCCGCTACCGCAACCGAAGCTCTATCGGCCAAGCCGAAGCCGGTTTGCAGAAATATTGGCAGGGTGTACAGCCGTTTGCGCTTACTACGCCGGACGTTGGTTTGAATACGCTTTTCAACCAGTATACGCTCTATCAGCTTTACAGTTCGCGCATCCTGTCCAAAACCGGCTACTATCAGCCGGGCGGCGCGTTCGGTTTCCGCGACGTGCTCCAGGACGCGATGGCGCTTGTCTGGTCGGCGCCGCATTTCGCCCGTTCGCTCATAGAAAAAGCCGCCGCGCATCAATTTGTCGAAGGCGATGTGATGAACTGGTGGCACGAACACAACGGGTTCGGCATCAGGACATTGTTCTCCGACCAGCATTTATGGCTGCCATATGTCGTACAGTGTTATGCCGCAAATACCGGCGACGCTGTGTTTCTCGACGAGCAAGTGCCGTTCATGGTGGCGCCGCCTTTGGTCCATGGCATCAATATGCAATGGGCGGGCACACCGGAAAAAACTCCGGAAACATTTACCATCTACGAGCATTGCATCCGGGCGATAGAGTCCAGCCTGCGTTTCGGCCACAATAAATTGCCGCTTATCGGCGCCGGCGACTGGAATGACGGTTTGAACCGCACCGGTCAGGAAGGCCGCGGCGAAAGCGTCTGGCTCGGCTGGTTCATGTGCACGATGCTCAGGAATTTCATTCCCGTTTGCGAAGCAAGAGGCGACTTTGCCTCTGCTGAACGGTATGCGCATGTTCTGGAAGAATTGAAAAAAGCCCTGGATAAGGCATGGGACGGCGCCTGGTATCGTCGCGCATATCTGGACAACGGCCTGCCGCTCGGTTCGGCGGTCAACAGGGAATTCAAAATCGATTCGATCGCCCAGTCGTGGGCGGTGCTGAGCGGCGCCGCGGACAATGAAAAAGTCTCTCAGGCGCTCGTGTCCGTGCAGAAAAATCTCATTTCAGATACTGCCGTCCGGCTTCTCTATCCGCCGCTTGAGCACAGCGCGCTCGACCCTGGCTATATCAAGAATTATCCGCCCGGTGTGCGGGAAAATGCCGCGCAATACAACCACGCCGCGCTCTGGCTGGCTCAGGCATATTTTGCCAATGGAGACAGCGAAACCGGAATGCAGATTATCGATTTGGTGAACCCCTTTACCCGGTCGCTTGATCGGGAAAAAGCGCAGAAATACCGGGTCGAACCGTATATCCTTGCGTCAGATATTTACGCTTCGCCTTCATACGAAGGCCGTGGCGGCTGGACATGGTACACGGGCTCGGCCGGCATTTTCTACCGCACGGTTTTGGAATACATCTGCGGCATCCATAAGGCCGGCAATACGCTTTCATTCAGTCCCTGCATCCCAAAAGAATGGCCCGAACTTTCGCTTGATTTCAATTCGGAAAATACGATCTATACTATTATCATTAAAAATCCCGAGCATGTGGCGGGCGGCGTAAAAAGCGTAACGCTCGACGGCATCATCATGCCGGAACAAAAAGTGGAAATAGCCTCGGACGGCAAGCGCCGCGTAATAGAAATCCTGTTAGGAAACAACTAACTCAGGGATGTTTTGATATCGGGGGTTTTTTACAAACTCAACGTTGCCGTCTTTTTCTATCGCGTAATATGCAAAACCGTTCATTTTTTTGACTGGCGCGTAGTCGGCATGCTTGGGGTTTGCCGGAGAGTCGTCAAAATAAACCGGGCTGTCGTCTGAAGTCACAAGCCAGGTCGGGCCGGTATTTATCATGAGGTGGCCGGCAAACGGGGGAATGACATAAGTGTCGCCGGCTTTCACGTTCACTGCTTTGACCCATTCGATTTCATTATCAATAAAATGTCCGGCAGCGTCTTTCTTGCGCATCTGCATGAGAAGGATGCCCGAACCTTCGATGATCCAATATGTTTCTTTGAAGTCGTCGATGTGGTAATGGCCATAGGCTTTGATGTATTCGCCGCCGACAGTGCCGGACTCCCAGACAGTGATATTCTTTTTTTCGCTGCCGCCCCGGATCATGTAATAGTGGACAGCAGGGCCGGAAGCCTGCGGCTCCATAAGGACATCCTTCATAGCTTCGTGCGTGCGCTCGGCGTAGGGTTTCATGAAAATAAGTATAGCATTAAATAAAAAAACCGGTGCATCGCGTGGATGCACCGGCTGCTCTCTCTCCGGAACGAACTGACAAACTGACACTACTGCCATACCCAATGGTATGGCTTACCCCTGACCGGCATTTCTTCCTCGGCGCAGGGTTTTGTCGAAGGTACCACTGGCACAACTGGTACCGATGGTACTGCCGGCTTTTTGTCCGGCCCGGGCCCGATGTGAATCTCAGGCTTGGGAGGCGGCGCAGGCGGCGGTACAGGTGACGGCGAGGGAAGATACTTCACCCTTTCCACTACTCTTGGTACCACTACGTAGCGGTAGGAGGGAAGCGGAAACGGGTAAGGTTCCACGACCACCCTCACCAACCCCGTTTCGGCACATCCGACGACGAGGAGGGTGAGGGCGAGACACAGATGCTTCATCATGGCGATTTCCTTTCCGGATGTTTCATCCTGAAAGCCTCCATCAGTTTTTTCACTGCCTGACCATGGTCTTTGCTGGGTTGTTGGAGGTATTCCAGCACCGCCGGCACTTTGTTCTCGCCGGTGTAATCCCACACGGCGATGTAACACATGCCCAAGTTAAGATCTTCGGCAGTGTCGCCCGGGATCGGATTCCCTTTGATATCTCTCTGTTCAACCTGCATTTCCCAGTTGTAACGATTCATGCCGGGAATGCCGCTAAACCAGACACCGCAAAAGTAAACAAACTCTCCCATGTCGCACTCTGCGCTGTCGGTGCCTGCAGGGTGAAAGTCCGGACCGCTTGCGAAGTCCTTGGTCACTTTATCCCAAACAAACAATTGCTTGCTGTTCGGGTCATTCGTCGCAACCATGATCTCCTTATCGCCATCGGTCTTTTCACCTTTCCATACAAACCCTTGGCT
>JARIGY010000004.1 GCA_029288535.1 Candidatus Tayloriibacteriota bacterium
ATACTGCGGGTCATGGCCGGGCACGATGAGCAGGTTGATCTTCTGCCCGCTCTTCAGGCTCGATGCATAGCGACTGAGAAGCTCCTGTGCCGTCGCGGCTTGCGAAAGATGCGGGAGAAAAAATATGATTCCGACGAGCAACAGACTGAGATATTTCTTTTTTATGAACATCCGTATAGTATATACCCATGCCCGAATTACCCGAAGTCCAGACGACCGTCGACGGCATCAACGCCGAAGTGAAGGGAAAGAAAATCACCGATGTCTGGACCGATTACAACAGCCTGTTTCATGCCAAAAAAGATAACATCAAAAATCCGGAATACTTCGCGCACTTCAAAAAAGACGTTGTCGGAGCGACAATAAAACGCGCGTCGCGGGCCGGCAAAAATGTCCTAATCCATCTTTCCAATGGCAAGACGATCCTGACTCATATGAAAATGACCGGGCATTATATGTACGGGGAATATTTTTTTAACGGCACCATGTGGAAACCTGTTCCAAAATCGGGTCCATTGCTGGACCCGTACAACAGGCATATCCATCTCATCTTTTCCCTGGCGGACGGCAGGCACCTGGCGTTTGCCGATCTGCGCAAATTCGCCAAAGTTTTTATTTTCGATACCGACAGCGAAAAGCGGATCGAGGACTTGATGCATCTCGGTCCCGACCCCCTCTCGCAAGAGTTTTCGTATACGCTATTCAGAGAGCAATTGCTGAAGCGGCCGAACTGGAAAATAAAACCCGCGCTCATGAGCCAGGACCTCATCGCAGGCATCGGCAATATTTACTCAGATGAAATACTTTTTGCGGCCGGCGTGCATCCGGTCTCTATCGTTTCCAAAATCCCCGAGGCGCAGTTCAAGAAAATGTTCAAAACCACAGTCCCTCTGCTTAAAAAAGGCATCGACTTCGGCGGTGACTCAGATTCCGATTACCGCAACATCCATGGCGAACCGGGCAAATTCCAGAACAAGCACAATGCTTACCGCAAAACCGGCGAGCCCTGCCCCAAGCGCGACGGCGGCACCATAACCCGCCTCATGGTCGCCAGCCGCAGCGCCCACTTTTGCGACAGGCATCAGATCAAATATTGAGCATTCGAAATACCGCGATACCGAACGACACTCCGACATTGAGCGACTCTTTTTTGCCCTTCATCGGGATCTCGGCGATCGTGTCGCATTTTTGCAAAATGTTTTTCGGCATGCCGTCGACTTCATTGCCCACGATAAAAAGCACGGGCTGCCGTTTATTTATTTTCATTTTTTTATAATCAAGTGATCGTCGATCCTGTTCAATGCCGATAATCCGCACGCCGGATTTTTTGAGCCTGTTGATAAGCGCAATTGGGCTTTTTACCTGCTCCCACTTCACCGAAAGCTCGCCGCCCAAGGCCGTTTTGGAAAGCCCTTTCACCTCCCTGCCGAACCGGTCGAGAGGTGCCGGAGTGTAGCCGGAGAGGAATATCTGCGAGACGCCGGCCGCATCGGCGGTGCGGAAAATCGAACCGACATTGTGCACGCTGCGGATATTATGGAGAAGGATGTAGATCTGCCTCATGCCCTCCATACTACTCAAAAATGGACTTTTTTCAATTTTCTGATATATTTTTGTAACTGCACCCATAGCTCAGTCGGTAGAGCACCTGCCTTTTAAGCAGAGGGTCGTTGGTTCGATTCCAACTGGGTGCACAACCAAAGATTCCCTGGCAATGAATAAACTAAAATTTACCGACATCATCGCACTTCTATCTGTAGACGATCAGCTGCGCATTATTGAACTTGCCGCATCCTTTCCTGAAATTATGGAGTACATGGAGGAAAATTTTAACGAGAAGCAGACTGCGCTTGGCCATAGAGATCTTCTCAAGAAAATTACCGATAAAGAACTTTTACTTATTGATGAAGCAATGCAGTCGGCTCTAAAGGAGCAATTGGATAACACACCCTAAACCCAATGAGAGAGGATCTACCCCAACTCAATATTCCTACCCCCGAGACCGTTCCAGAAAAAGAACTTATTCCGGATGAAGAAAAAGTGGGTACTCCTGAACAAAGTCCGGAAGAATTTTTAAATACTAGAGAAACGTCTTTGGTGGAGCGTGTCCAAAATTGGCTTGCTACCCTTAAAAGAAGTTCAGGAGAACTCACTCGCAAAGCACTTTTGGTGGGAGCCCTTACCACAGCAATGCAGGGCTGTACTGAAGCACTGAAAAATATTCCACCGCAAATCTCCGAGAAGCAAACCCAACGACTTCCAGAAACTCCGTCTGGTGAAATGATCCATGCCATGCCGGCAGAACCGATCGAAAAGCGCATTGCACGCTTTCAAACAGAACTTGGTATCTATAAAGACCTTGGATATGATCTTGAAGCAAAAGGCGTATCTTTAGAAGAATCATCTGCGCAAGATATACTTTTCATATCGGAGCAACTTTTTAAAGATAAAATTCCGCGATATGACACTAAAGATCCTTTGGAGTCACTGGAATATGGCCATGCGGAAAAACAAGAAATTCCCATTGATCTAATTCAGGATAAAACCATAAAAATTCCCTTTCTTTCAGTCGAGGTGAAAGAAAATAAAAATCACCAAAAAGTTCTTAGTGTTCATAATTGGTTAAACAACGAAAACTCCCTTGTGTATCAACACATAATCGAAAACGGAGGAATTAATGAGGATCAGGAGCATAAAATACTCGGGGTCATTTACAAGGAACTTGACGCCATTAAAACTTCACAAGAAAAACTTAACGCTCTCAAGAAGGAACCGGGTATAGCAAAAAACTGGAAATATACCTATGAGCTTGACCAATCGCGTGAACTGCCAAAAGAAAGCAAAGAAGCGCTGAGTAATTCCTTGGAACAGGTGGAAGACATCCACATAACATCCATTGGCGATTCAAAATCCGTCGACAGAATGCTCGTAAGTGGAGGTATGGCAAAATCTATAGATTTGATCATTAGCTCTGCAACAAAAGACATTATTACTCACCCTATTATTATTCATGGCCAAGTAAAAGAAATCCGAGCAACTTCACAAACGGTAGTACCGGTAACATCTGAAGACGCTGCCGCACACACAGTCAATGGAGAACCTTTAACAAAATCTTTTACAGACACGTATGGCAATATGCTGTATTATATAAAAAATAAAGACGGCAAAAGACTTAGAACAACTCTTTTAATTTATCCACCGATTGTATTTGGCAAAGAATCGGATCCTGAAACAGCCCCACTCAACATCGATCTTTCGTCTGTAGGCGGCGGAAGTATTGAAAATGTACTTGAAAGGAAGATTGAAAAACCCATAGGATATATCGGAACCAATAACTGCCGAGCGATATATAGCAACATGGAAAGCGCCGAGGCTCAGAAAAATTTTAGTTCTCAGTTTAGTTCGGTCGAAAAAGGTATTGCCCGGGCGGAAAAACTTTTTGGATTCAGAGATGGCGAAGCGGTAAAAGCTATCTATATCGTGCATGCTGAACGCTCCAACGCATTTGCAAGCCGAAAAGATAAAGGAATGATTGCTTTTCAAGATAAAATATTCAGCGACCAAGTTGAAATTTCTACGATCTCCTTTCATGAATCAATTCACGTGATTGACATGAAGCTCAAGTTAAGCGAGGGATCATTCAACGAATATTTTGCAAGCATTCAAGATAAGCAGTGGTTTTTAAATGAACTTGATGAAAGAAATTTTCTACCCAACATGAGTACAGGAGGTCATTCGAGAGAAAACTCGCGGGAATTCTTGGCGAGTCTCATGAATTCCATGAACCATCCCGACTGGACCAATGTTATGGAAGCAAAAAGTCCGGAATTTAAAAAAATATATCTTAATTCTCTTAAAATACTCAGCGCACAAATAACGCTTACCAAACCTCAATCCCTCCTCTTATCAGAACTCGGCTCTAAAATTCAATTCTTAGAGAAGCAACCTTAGCGTTTTTGATATAATCACCTCAAAGTTTTTTTAACTCTTTCTTGGTATGCATCCACAGATGGAAGTGCAAAGAAACCGAGCGAAGCCACCCGGCTTCGCTTTTTTATTGCTGCACTTTCTTATTTTGATCCGAGTTTGAGCCAACTCGTGTATACTATAAGCATTACCCCTTTAACCAAAAACATGCTGCGAAAATTTTTGTATGGCATTTCTTTTATGGGCACATGGCTCGCTACGGCCGGTATCGCCCACGCCCAATCAAGCTGCTCAGTGAACGGCCAGCCTGTCGAATGTCCGCAGTGGCTCGGCTCGGCACTTATTGTATTCGGGATCGCTTGGACTGCATTCATACTTCTTCTGATCATTTCACTTTGGAAGATCTTTACCAAGGCCGGCAAGCCGGGCTGGGCATCCATCGTGCCCGTCTATAACTTTATCGTGCAGTTGGAGATCATCAACCGTCCGCTCTGGTGGATCCTGCTTATGTTTATCCCTTTTGTTAACTTTATTATCGTTATCATACTCATAAATGATCTGGCAAAAGTATTCGGCAAAGGCCCAGGTTTTACTGTAGGATTGCTCTTCCTGCCTTTTATTTTCTACCCTATTCTCGCTTTCGGCAGCGCAACATATCAAGGCAATCGGGCATATTCATTCACGCCGCCTCAGCCGCCAATGCAGCCTCCCGCACAATCCGCTTAATTATTCAATGAATAGCAAGTAGCCTTAGGGACACTACGATAAAGATAAAAAGCAGCTGGCTCGCCACTCCGAGAGCAGGCTGTTTTTTTAACTCTTTCTTGGTATGCATCCACAGATGGAAGCACTGAAGCGAAACAAGCGGCTCATGCTTGAAATGCGCATAGACAAACTGAAGCGGGTCGGGCAGCATGGCGGCCGCCGCTCCGGCAGTGATGAGCCACGCCGGGCCAAGCGAATGGAAAAACAAGAGCGCCAGGGTGAAGCCGAGCAAACCGTCGCAACCGATCCTCGCCGCGTCGAGAAACAGAGCCCTGTCCATGCGCATCTTTTCTCCGAAGCTTGGGTTTACTGAACGGGAACTTATGGGGTAATCCCAATGCGGAATCGCATCAACCAGGAAATGACTGCAGAATGCCAGGGATATTCCGAGTACGGGATGCGCCGGTAAAAGAGTGATGACTGCAGCACCGACGACGGCGTGAGCGGTAAGGGTCATGCGGCTATTATACTTCCAAAATGAATTTTTCAAGCGCTGTGTCGAAATCCCGGATGCCACGGCGCGCTTCATGATATATCGAAACGAGTCTGGAAGAGATCGCTTTCACTTCACCCTCTTTAAAATTCCGCAGGAACCCCTGCGACTTCTGATAGACGAACGGGTTGAGCCCGGCAGCAGCGGCACTTCCCGCTCCGGCCGCCTGAAGCATGGCTTTGACCTGCCAGAAAAGGATGCCGTGGATTTCTTCGGCCGCTATGTCGTTCATTTTCGCTTTCGTATACAGAACCCATAGCTGCTTGCGGTCTCTTCGGCCGAACGCGTCGGTCAGGGAGAAAATCTTGAACGCCTCCTTTTTTATTTCGCCGGCCGTTTTGAGTTCGAATACCTGGACTTTCTCGGCATTTTTTTCAAACTTCGCCAGATCAGATTTATTCAAATCGCTTTCGAGAAAGACGAAGATATTGTCCGATTTTCCGATATCCCTGATCCTTTCGAGCACGGCTTCTTTGGCATCCTTATTTCGAAAAACATTTTGCATTTCGATGATTGCTTTCTGCGAAAACAAGCCCATGCCGGCAGTCAGTTCTTCCAGCCTGCCCGCATCAAATGTTTCATCATTCAAACGCTCGTGCGAGGCATCGGGCTTTTTCTTGACCAGCGACGCCACGAGCTCATGAAGCTTGCCGCGCGCCTTTTCCGTATCCGAACCGTAGAGAAGGTAGATCATAAAATTATACCTCCTCCATCTCGCCCCAGCTTTTGCCGATGTTGCAGTTGGCGAGAATTGGCACGCCTTTGGTCTGCTCCTGCGGCAGCACGTCCTGCATGATGTTTTTTATGGTATCGCAAAAGCTATCGATGATCTTTTCGGAAACTTCGAAGATGAGTTCGTCATGAACCTGTAGAAGCATGCGGGCTTTTGTTTCCAATTTTTCTTTGGTGATGTAGCTATCGATGCGGGCCATGGCTATCTTGATGATGTCGGCCTGAGTGCCCTGGATCGGCGCGTTTATAGCCATGCGCTCCGCCGCGGCTTTGACGAACGAAATGCGCGACTTGATACCCTCGAAATAGCGGCGGCGGCCGAACATCGTTTCGGTATAGCCGTTGCGTTCGGCTTCGGCTTTTACCTTGTTCAAATAGCTTGCGAGGCCGGTGAACGTATTGAAATATTCATTGAGGAAAAGCTGGGCTTCGTCGCGCGTCGTCCCCTTTCCCAGATTGGCCCGGAGCGCGTTGACACCCATGCCGTAGAGGATGCCGAAGTTGATGACTTTTGCTTTGCGGCGCATTTCCTTGTCGACGTTCTCGGCTGGGGTTTTGAACACCCGGGCGGCGACTTCGGTATGGACATCGCGGCCGGATTTGAAAATATCCAAAAGCTGGCTGTCGTCGGAAAGGATCGCAGCCAAACGGAGCTCGATCTGCGAATAGTCGAGAGCGGCCAGCCTGAAGCCTTTTTCCGCTATGAAACCATTGCGGATGTTCCGGCCGAGCTCGGATTTGATCGGAATATTCTGAAGATTCGGATCCTTCGAAGACATCCGGCCGGTCGCGGCGCCGATCTGAACGTAGGTAGTATGAAGCCGGCCGTCCTCTTCGACCAGGTTCGGAATGTTGTCTATATATGTGGAGAGCAGCTTCTGCAGTTCGCGGTAGCGCAGGATGCTTTCGATGATCGGGTGAAGCTCGCGCATTTTCTCAAGCTCCGATTCGCGGGTCGACATCGCGCCGCCCGCGGTTTTCTTCTGGCCTTTCACTTTAAGTCCCATTTTTACGAACAGGATCTCGCCGAGCTGTTTCGGAGAATTGACGTTGAATTCCTCGCCGGCATGCTGCCAGATTTCCTTCTGCAGTTTTTCGAGCACGACATGGTACTCGGCGCTCAGTTTTTTCAAGTAGTCGGTATCGATCTTGATGCCGGCATCGTGCATTTTCTGAAGGATCGGGATAAGCGGCAGCTCGATATCGACGTAGACTTTTTTGAGATTTCTTTTTTCAATCTCGGCTAAAATTGCTTCGCGGGCTTTGGAAAAAGTATCGGCATTGGCAAACTGCAGGATGTCTTCGAGAGTCGGATCGGCAATGTTCGAGTCGAGGACAGAAAGAGCGAGGGCAGTTTGCTTGAAAAGTATCGGGTCGACTGCAGAGTCGGGGGATGTCGTCCGAATTGAGCCTGCCGAATGGGAGGACGATTCCCCCGACTCTGCAGACGGTAATAAATCATCCCCGAACGCATCGCTCAAACCAAGCACCTCTTTCACCCTCACTCCAAGAGACCTGAATTCCAGCGTTTTAAAAAGCTCTTCGACTTTCTTCATGTCGACCGATTCTTTCCAAGCCTTCTCCGGCAGAGAAAAAGTGATCGGCGCGTCGCGGCGGATCGTCGCAAGCATCTTGGAAAAGAGCGCTTCCTCTTCCCCTTCTTCAAGCAGACCGATCATCCTGTCGGTAATACCCGCTTCTTTGAATTGCTTTTTGTCTTTCTTGAGGGCTTTGTAAATATTCTCGATCGTGCCGAACTTCTGAATCAGAATCGTGGCGGTCTTCTCGCCGATGCCTTTGATGCCGATGATGTTGTCGGACGGGTCGCCGCGCAAACCTTTGTAGTCGGGCAGAAGCAGCGGCACAAAGCCATAGCGTTCGAGCACGGCTTTTTCGTTGTATAAAATAGTATCTTTGATGCCTTTTTTCAAAGTATAGACCTGGACTTTGTCGTCGACCACGAGCTGCATCGTATCCATGTCGCCGGAAGCTATGACAATTTCGATATCCTTGTCTTTTTTCAAAATCTCGCAGATCGTACCGAGCATGTCGTCAGCTTCAAAACCGGGCTTATCATAAATAGGAATCGAAAACGCGTCGAACACATCGCGGGAACGGATGATCTGGGCAACAAGATTCGGATCGGACTTCGCCCGGCCGGCTTTATAGTCGGCATACGCTTCGTGGCGGTACGTCGCCTGCGGCAAATCGTAGGTCGCGATCACGTAGTAGGGCTTGAGCTCTTCTATTATCTTCAGGATCATCGTGGCCAAGCCGTAGAGCCCGCCGGTCGGCTCGCCTTTCGAGCTCATAAAGTCAGGCAAGGCATGATACGCGCGGTGCAAAATAGCATGCGAGTCGAGCAACACAACCCTCTTTTTCGTTTCGCTGTTCTTTTGGTCTTTCTTGGGCATTTGTCTTATTCTACACGCCAAATGTGTAGTTGTCGTCCCCTCTTAATTTAAGAGGGGTGCCCGTTAGGGCGGGGTGATATCTAAAATTTCTTGTATCATATTAAGTACGTGCTCAAGCTGAGTATTTACTTCATTATTCCAGAACCGCATCACAGTATGATTGAGATATTTGAAATAGTCAGTCCTTGCGTCATCGTACTGTTTATTTCCCAGATGCTGATTTCCGTCAATTTCTATTATCAATCTTTTTGCCGGGCAATAAAAATCCACAACATACGGCCCGATGCTATGCTGGCGTATGAATTTAAAACCCAGATTACTCCTCTTTAAATACTTCCACAGAATAACTTCCTGGGGAGTCGGATTATTGCGAAGATCTTTTCGCCTCAAAAACATTGAATGATCGGAATGTATGAAAACCATGATAAATATCACCCCTCAGTCCCCTCTTAAATTAAGAGGGGAGGCGTGCTGACATGATACTCAACAGGGATAAAATATATATGAAGAAGAATTTAAAAATTATTCCAAGCCGATTTCCCTCGTTGCCTCGTCTATAAAAGTAAAATGTATTTTTTTGATATTAGGAGGCAAAATATCCGCGACGCGCTCCGGCCATTCGAGCATGATGATATTTTTGGGATTTTCGATTATTTCTTTCCAGTTCAAGTTTAAAAGTTCTTTGCTGGACTCCAGCCGGTACGCGTCTATATGGATAAGCTGAGTGAAACCGCCATGAGAAATATCATATATTTTTTCTATAACGAATGTCGGGCTGGTTACGGTCTCGGCCACACCCAGCACTTTTGCAACCTGCTGTGTAAACGTCGTCTTGCCTGAACCCAAGTCGCCATATAAAGCCACGAGCAAAGCGGATTTCCCGTTGGACTGCGCTGAAGGTATTCCGGAAATAAAATCTTCAGCTATTTTTTTCGTATCTTCCAAACTTCTGCTTAGGCGGTTCATGGGCCGATTGTAGCATAAAAAACACCCCGGGTTTGTGGCCCGGGGATGTGAGAAAAACAAAACTATCGCGGAGCTGGAATGTAGTGCGAGTACACCACCACCGTGCCGCCGCTTGATGTGTACGAATAGTACGAGCGGCGGTAATACACTTCCCGACCCGGCTGACTCGCGTAATACGAATTGGTCGGATACGAGTTCGTCGGGTAGGAATATGTCGGGTAAGAATATGTCCCGACACTCGGAGTCGGCAAACCCGGACCCGTATCGATCCCGCTACCGGAAACGACATACGTCGAGGTGTTGCCAGTCGGCAAACCTGAACCCGTACTCAAACTGGAACCGGTATTCAAACCCGAACCAGTAGAAACATATCCAGTCGAGACTCCGGCGCCGGTGGAAACGTAACTGGTAGAAACACCAGCACCAGTCGAAACGTACACCGTTGAAACGCCCGGCCCGGAATCGAGGTTTCTGCTCGAAACATAACTCGAGGAGATCGAGCTGCTTGTGAGCAGTCTCGAACTCGTTGGGACCGAGTACGTAGAGACGGAGTAGGTCGAGAGATTGCCCGAACGCAGCGGCTGCTGCGGACAGGCGGGCGGCGGACATGGCGCGGGTTGCCGCACATGCTGCTGGCCGCCATCGTTCCTGCCGCCGGCAAAAGCGATCGCCGGCAGAATGAAAACCAAGACGCAGATTGTCATGAGACTCTTCACGGTACACCTCTTTCGGTAATGCAACCCCATACGAGGGTCACGGACGTTTGTTTGTACGGAAAATTATTCTTTTAAGATTGTATCACGTATTAGTTATAAAGTCAACCCTCTGTGAGCGCACACCAAGACCTGTTATACTGATAAGCAAATGCCTGTTTTTGACGAAGAAAAACAAAGTAAGCGGGTTGGAGAAATCCGCCAGCAGGAGGAAGAGGAACTGGCTCAG
Source organism: Candidatus Tayloriibacteriota bacterium (assembly GCA_029288535.1). Lineage (GTDB taxonomy): Bacteria > Patescibacteriota > Minisyncoccia > Phycocordibacterales > JAKAEA01 > JARIGY01. Next base: position 10,240 of record JARIGY010000004.1, read on the forward strand.
GTTCTTTCGGCCAAGTACGGGATAAGCTATATCGACCTCACCACGAGCGCGATCGACATGGAAGCATTGCGCGTCGTCGACGAAAAAACAGCGCGCGCAGCAAAGCTCGCCGTCTTCGACATGGTGGCCAAGAAAATAAAAGTCGCGGTGCTCGCTCCGGAAAACACCGAAACCCTAAAAACTATCGAGAGCTTCAAAACCAAAGGCTACATCCCCACGGTCTATATGACTTCGGACCTGAGCCTTGAGAAAGTCTGGAAGAGATACAAGGATCTTTCGTATTCCTTCGAAACGAAGAGCGGCGCGCTCAACATCGCCAATGACGAGATCGAAGCTTTCATCAAAACCGTAAAAAGCCTGCCGGATTTAAAGAAAACCCTGGAAGAAACCGTCGGTCAGAGCCAGAAATATAAAATCTCCCATCTTTTGGAACTCATGATCGCCGGCGCGCTCGCCCTAAAGGCTTCCGACGTGCATATCGAACCGGAAGAAAAGCAGGTCCGCATCCGCTACCGTCTGGACGGCGTACTTGTCGATGTGATGAATGTAGCAAACGAAGTGTATCACCTGCTCCTTTCCCGCCTCAAACTTCTCTCCGGCATGAAGCTTAACCTCTACGGAGCGCAGGACGGCCGCTTCAGCATCATCATGAACGACACCGAAATAGAAATCCGCGCGTCCATTCTGCCGAGCACCTACGCCGAATCCGTCGTACTTCGAGTTCTCAACCCCAATTCTATCGCTGTCGGTTTGGATGATATGGGAATCCAACCAAAGCTTCTGGCGATCCTCAACCATGAAGTCGATAAGCCTGAAGGCATGATTCTAACGACCGGTCCGACCGGCTCCGGCAAAACCACCGCGCTCTACGCATTTCTGCGCAAAGTGTACACACCCGAACTCAAAATTCTAACTATTGAAAACCCGGTCGAGTACCACCTGAAAGGCATCGTGCAGACCCAGACAAGCACGAAAGACGAATACACGTTCGTCGCCGGTTTGCGTGCGGCTTTGCGACAAGACCCCGATGTGATCATGGTCGGCGAGATTCGCGACAGCGAAACCGCCGAGATCGCGGTCAACGCCGCCCTCACCGGCCACTTGGTATTTTCGACCCTTCACACCAACAACGCGGCCGGCACATTCCCCCGCCTCATCAACCTCGGCGTCAATCCGAAAGTTCTTACTTCTGCGCTTTCTGTTTCCATGGCTCAGCGCCTCATGCGCCGCCTATGCCAGACCTGCAAAAAAGAAATTTCCATCGAAGGAAGGAATAAAATGCTTATCGACAAAATCCTGACCAGCATAAAAGGCCTGCCGGAATATCTTCCGGCAGTTCCTACAAAAATATACGAGCCTAACGGCTGCGCCGAGTGCAACCACACCGGCTTCAAAGGCCGCATCGGCATCTATGAGGCTATCCTGCGCACGCCAGAAATAGAAGAAGCGGTCATGAACAACCCGAGCGAACGCGACATCTGGAAAGCCGCCGAAAACCAGGGCATTTTAAATATGAAACAGGACGGCATCATCAAGATTCTCCAAGGCATCACATCCATGGGCGAACTCGAGCGAGTTGTCGATATAGAGGGCGGATATTAAATTTGCTTTTTATTGCGAAACAAAATTTGACAGCTCGGTATCTTGTCGAGTCTTTAGAAAAGAGTAAACTGACTACAGGTTTTATAGCAAGTCCACAACATAAATCTCCAGGCAATACTTTTAACACGGACGGTTGAAAGTTAAACAATCCTCTAAGGTGTTTCGCAGTAAATACCCGGAGGTATAACCAAGAGATCCTCGATGAATTGCTATGAGACCTAAAAGGGCCCTTTGCCTAGAGATTTATAACGTGGACGATCAAATAAAAATCCGCATCAGTGCGGGTTTTTAGCTTTTTAAATACTAGCATGAATCGATTTTTATGTCAAGCGCATCATTATGAAGCTAGGTAGTATATAATGAAATAATGCCAGACGAACCTGCATCATTTGAGCCTGAAACCATCGCTCCGGAAGACAATAGTTTTCTCGATACCGCGCTGCGGCCATCGAAATGGGACGAATATATCGGCCAAAAAAACATCAAAGACAACCTGCATATTTTGCTGCAGGCGGCTGAAGAGCGGAAACACCCGCCGGAGCATATTCTGTTTTACGGCCCGCCCGGCTTGGGCAAAACCACGCTCGCCCACCTCATCGCCAAAGAGCTCGGCGCGCAGATCAAGATCACTTCCGGTCCGGCTATCGAAAAAGTCGGCGACTTGGCTTCTGTTTTAACCAACCTTTCTGCCGGCGATATTCTTTTCATAGACGAAATCCACAGGCTGAATAAAGCAATTGAAGAAGTTCTGTATCCGGCCATGGAGTCGGGCAAGCTCGATATCATCATCGGCAAAGGCCCGTCGGCCCGCACCATCCAGCTCGACCTGCCGCCGTTTACACTTATTGCAGCGACAACCCGCGTAGCCCTGCTCTCGTCCCCTCTTAGATCACGTTTCTCTGGAGGAGTTTTTCGCTTGGAGTTTTACAGCCAGAATGAAATTGAACGGATTGTGAAAAGATCGGCAAAAATACTTGGCATCGAGATCGGCGATGATGGCGCGGAAGAGATAGCCAAGCGTTCGCGCTTCACTCCGCGCACGGCAAACTATTTTCTCAAGCGATGCAGGGATTACGCCCAGGTCAAAAAACAAAAACTCGACAAGAAGACCGTAGACGAAGCGCTCGCCATGCTCGGCGTGGACGCGATGGGACTGACGCATGAAGACCGTTCCATTTTGAAAATCATCATAGAAAAATTCAACGGCGGGCCGGTCGGGATCAACACTATCGCCGCGGCAGCATCGGAAGAGGAAGCGACTATTGAAGAAGTGCATGAGCCGTATCTTTTGCAGGTCGGGTTCATAGACAGGACGCCGAGAGGCAGAGTTGTGACCGAAGCGGGATACAGGCATTTGGGAATGACAAGTCCGAATTTGTTTTAAATTTTCCTCTCCCGTGAGGAGAGGTTAAGGTGGGGTCGATCAAAATTCTGGACAGCCTTCACAAAAATGCTAAAATAAAGCCATAATCAAGCATAAAAACCATGTCAGGACACAATAAATGGTCAAAAATCAAGCACCAGAAAGGCGCGTCGGACGCTCAGAAAAGCAAGCTTTTTGGCAAACTCGTGCGATTCATTACCGTTGAAGCGAAAAAGGCGGGCGGCAACCTGAGTTCTCCCGGACTCAAAACCGCGATCGAAAAAGCCAAGGCCTCCAACATGCCGAACGATACGATCGATCGGGCAGTGAAGAAAGGTTCAACCGACAATAGCGCGTCGATGGAGAACATTACCTACGAAGCGTACGGCCCCGGCGGCTCTGCTATCGTAATCGAAGCATTGACCGAAAACAGGAACAAAGCCGCACAGGAAATAAAGCACGCGCTTGCGCTTCAGGGCTATTCCCTTGCCGGCATCGGCGCGGCAACCTGGGCATTCAAAAAAGAAAATGGTGAGTGGATCCCGCAGACCACAGTCGCAATAAATGAAGAGGACGGCGCGAAACTCAGTGAGCTTGTCGCGGCGCTCGAAGAGAACGACGAGGTGCAGGATGTATACACGAACGCCGAATAACCCCATGCGCATCATCGCCATTGATCCGGGGTATGAAAGACTTGGAGTTGCTGTTATTGAAAAAAAAGATACGAAAAGCAAGGAAGAGCTTATTTTCTCCGAATGTTTTTTTACCGACGCGAAACTTCCCCACTCGGCACGTCTTGCGAACATTGGGATTGAGCTTGATAGGGTCATCGAACAATACAAACCCGAAGCACTCGCCGTCGAAACCCTTTTCTTCAGCAAAAATACCAAAACCGCGCTCAAAGTGGCCGAGGCACGAGGCGTGATCCTGCATGCCGGCGCCCGCAAAAACCTGCTGATCAGGGAATTCTCGCCGGGCGAGATCAAAATAGCAGTGACCGGCCATGGCAAGAGCGACAAAGCCCAGGTTACAGCCATGGTCGGCCGCCTTATCAGGATTTCACAGCCCATAAAGTACGATGACGAGTTCGACGCGATAGCCTGCGGCCTGACTTTTTTTGCCACATATCGCCCGCAGGGTTATCCACAGAAATAGCCTCCTGATATTGCAAAAAATACCGAATCTGGTACAAAGAGCACATTGATTTAATTTTATTATAATTTATAGAGCGAAGAGCATATGATGCAAGAAGAAAACCAGGTGCAATTTATGACCGAAGAGGAAATGGAACTTGAACTCGGCGAAGTCGATGAACTCGAAGTCGAGGAGGATGAGGAAGACGATGTTGTCGATGTGGACCCGGACGATACGGATGACGGAGATGATGACGACGAAGACGATGAGGCTGCAAAAACCGATGATGACGACGAAGACGGGTTCGTGTCCGACTATTTCGGCAAAACCGAGTATTAATCTATATCAGTTCGATCTTGAGGAATCGGCGCTTGCCTATTTTCAGGGTAATGTCTTTGTCGAGGGAGGCTTCAGGGTCGGTGATCTTGTCGCCGGTCGCAGCGTCTGAGATGGCTCCCGCATCGAGCAGGCGGCGGAAATCGGTTTTTGATTCTACCATTTCCTCTTCAAGCAGGATGCCGACAAGAGGCGTGCCCGCAGGCGCTTGGGTGGTTTTAATATCGTCCGGAATGCCGCCTTTTGAAAACGTGGCGGTGAAGTCCTCTTCGGCTTTTGCCGCTTCTTTTTCTCCATGATAAATAGCTACAATTTCTCGGGCCAAACGCATCTTGAGCTCTTTCGGGTTGACGCTTTCCGCATCGAGCTGTTTTTTGAATTCTTCTATCTCGACGAGCGGCGTGTAGGTTGAAAGTTCGAAATAATTGGCAATGGAAGTATCGGGAATGGACATGACTTTGCCGTACATGTCGCTCGGCGTGTCGGTAATCGCGATGAAGTTGTCCAGGCTTTTGGACATCTTTTCCTTGCCGTCGGTGCCTTCGATGAGCCTGAATGAAAGCACGGATTGCTGTTCGAGGGCCGAGGCCTTCATTGTTTCGCGGCCCATGAGCATGTTGAATGTCTGGTCGGTGCCTCCGACTTCGAGGTCGCAGCTGCCATAAATGGTAGCAATGAGGTTTGAGTCGATACCCTGCAGGACCGGGTACATCATCTCGTGCATGTACAGGTCGCCGCCTTCGTTGATGCGCTTCTCAAACATATCCCGCTGGATGAGCTTCGCGTGGGTGACTTTGCGCAGGATGGCCAAAAACGTGCGGAGCGTGACCTGCTGGATCTCGTTCTTGCCGAGCACGGTTTTCTGCATGCGGGAATTGTCGTAGAGCGCGGCTTTGGCATAAAAAGAATTGGCCGGAAAAATTACTTTCTGGTTGGTAGCGCTGTCTTTGAATTCTACCGGCTCCGGCGCAATGACATCCGCCACGTCGAGAAACCATTCGGAATTGCGGATCCAGGAAAAAAGCGTTGCGTCGGTTTTGAGGATCTTGCCGACCTGCGCGACATAGCTTGCCATGTTTATTTCAACGGTCTGCTGGTCGATCTCGGGCCGAACCTTGCTTTTGCCGGTCGGGTCGCCGATCTGGGCGGTAATGTCGCCAATGAGGAATATCACCGTGCAGCCGAGATCTTGGAATTTACGAAGACGACGAAGGATCACCGCATGACCGAGGTGAAGGTCGGGGCGCGACGGATCGGCACCCCACTTTATAAAGATGGGCTTGGTATAGGTTCCCTCGATTTTGCCGATGAGCTTTTTCCTGAAAGAACCGTCGGGGTCGATGAATTCACCGACGCCGCGGCTCAAAAGCTCATCTATTTCCTGCATCTCCGTGTCGCTCATCTGTTTCATGATTAGCCATAATGTATCACATTTCGGAGTGGTGTGATAGGATTTACCAATGCACGATGACCATCGATACTCTCGGGAAACGTTTAAGCGGAATCTGAAAAAAATGTCTCATAGCATATCGTCCGGGTCCAGGAAAAAAGCCGGAAATCTGAAACATTGGATGGTCGGAAAAAACTTCTGGAAGAAAACTTTTCTGGTCGTCTTCATCGGTTTTCTGTTCATAACCGGGATCGCGATGCTCTGGATAGCGTCGCTGCGCATCCCCGACCTCCAGTCGTTTCAGGATAAGATCCTGGCTGGTTCGACCCGCATCTACGACCGCACCGGCCAGATCCTTTTGTATGATCTCAACCAGAACGTAAAGCGCCAGGTCGTACCTTTCGACGAGATTTCCCAAAACGTAAAGAATGCCACGATCTCCATCGAAGACGAAAAATTCTACAGCCACAACGGCATCGAACTCTCTTCGATCGCCCGCGCTCTGCTCGTCGACGTCCAGCATATGAGCCTGAGCCAGGGAGGTTCCACGATCACCCAGCAAGTCATTAAAAATGCGCTTTTGACGACAGACAAGACCTTCTCGCGAAAAATAAAAGAATGGGTGCTGGCCCTCAAGCTCGAACGCGTCATGTCGAAAGACGGCATTTTGAATCTGTATCTCAACGGCTCGCCATACGGCGGCAACTTCTACGGCATCGAGACCGCGAGCGAAAACTTTTTGGGCAAACCGGCCAAAGACCTGGACATCGCCGAATCGGCCTACATGGCGGCATTGCCACAGGCTCCCAGCTACTTTTCTCCCTACGGCACGCACCGCGACGCGCTTGACGCCCGCAAAAATCTTGTGCTTTCAAAGATGAAAGAGTACGGCTACATTACCCAGGCCGAATACGACGCAGCAAAAGCCGAACAGATCACCTTCAAGCCGCAGCAGGACAACAGCATCAAAGCGCCGCATTTCGTAATGTTCATCAAAGACTACCTCGATCAGAAATATGGCGAGGATGAAGTGCAGAACGGCAATCTGAAAGTCATTACCACGCTTGATTATGATCTTGAAAAAACAGCGGAAGGCATCGTCAAAACATACGCGTTGAGCAATGAAAAAAAGTTTAACGCCTCGAACGCGGCGCTTGTCGCCATCGACCCGACTACCGGACAGATCCTTTCCATGGTCGGTTCGCGCGACTATTTCGACAATAAAATAGAGGGCAACTTCAACGTAGCGCTTGCCCATCGCCAGCCAGGTTCCGCATTTAAGCCATTTGCCTATGCTACCGCATTTGAAAAGGGCTATACTCCCGACACCGTACTTTTCGATCTTCCTACCCAGTTCTCTACAGCCTGCTCGGCCGACGGCGTGCCGCTCGGCAATGCTACTGCCAGCGACTGCTATATGCCCCAGAACTATGACAACCAATTCCTGGGACCGATATCGCTTCGCAATGCTTTGGCCCAGTCGCGCAACATCCCTTCGATCGAAACGCTTTACTTGGCCGGCATCAAAGACACATTGCAGACTGCGCAGGACCTCGGCATCACCAGCCTTACCGCCGGAGCCAACCATTACGGCCTAACCCTCGTGCTCGGCGGCGGCGAAGTTTCTCCGCTTGAAATGACCAGCGCCTACTCGGTCTTCGCCAACAACGGCGTCCGCAACCCTTACACGGGCATTCTTAAAGTAACCGACAAAAATGGAAATACTCTGGAAGAATTTACACCGAACCCGACCCAGGCTCTGCCCGAACAAACCGCATTGCAGATCAATGACATCCTAAGCGACCCTGTGGCCCGTCTGCCGCTGAACGGCCCCGGCTCCGCCACCGACTTCCCTGCAGGCGAACAGGTAGCGCTCAAAACCGGTACGACAAACGACTACCACGATGTGTGGGTTGTCGGCTACACTCCGACGCTCGCCGTTGGCACATGGGCGGGAAACAACGACAATACGGCAATGATACATAAGACCTCCGGCCTTATTATCGCTCCGCTCTGGCGCGCGTTCATGGATGAAGCTCTGAAAAAGTATCCGCCGACTCCGTTCAAGGCTCCCGACCCTGTCGATCCAACCATCAAACCGGTACTGCGCGGCGTCTGGCAAGGCGACTTGGGCTATACCGATGTCCATTCTATCCTTTACTGGGTAGATAAAAATGACCCGAATGGCCCACAGCCCGCAAACCCTTCCGCCGACCCCCAGTTCAATCTCTGGGAAAAACCTATTCAGGATTGGGTAAACGCACAAGGAAGCAACCTGAATAATCTTATTCAGCCAACTTCCACAGACACTGCCCTAACAGGAAACAACTCGCCGCGCATCACCATCCAAACCCCAGCCAATGGCGCAACCTACAACAAAAGCGATCATGTCGTAGTGACGATCAGCAATCAAAGCCAATTACCGCTTTCCAAAGTCGAGTTCTACCTGAACAATACCCTCATTGGCTCCGCGGTCGGCGACAATCCAACCTTCTCATTCACTCCGCAGGAATCGCCCCAGATCCAGCCGACCAACACCCTCCGTGTCGTCGGCTATGACAGCGCAAACAACCAAGGCGAAGCCCAGATAAACTTCAACGTGCAGTAATCACGAGAGTACTTGATACTGCGGATATTTAATTGTAGTATTCCATTTGGTGCACGTGTTCATTTGATGTCTCAACTTGTTTTTTTAAGGAGCTGCCATGTTCGGATGGTTCAAAGGCCAGAAAAAGGAAGCTTCGACAGCCTCTGCTAAGCCTGAAATCATTGCCCAAAGGTTGCAACGGCTTCAAGAAGCTTTCGAAGTTTTTTTCAAGTTCTCCCCGAAACTACTCGTCCAACACCGATACAAACAGGAAGCCTTGTTCAGGCTTGGAGTGCTGGCTCAGCAGGTCTGTGCTGCTGAGCCAGATTACCGCCAGCGTCCGTATGAACGGAACTTCGACAGGAAAGGAAATCCGAGCTACTCCGAGATTTACAGCTATATGCTCGAGAATTTCCAGAATATTCGGCGGCTTATCGAACTCTTCGACCCGGCATTTGGCAACGCGATCCCGCATTGGACAGAATTCCCAGCGTTTTATAAGCAATGGATGAATGACGCAACCATCGCATTCGAAAATTGCATCAGCTGCAAAAAGGCTTTGCCTCTCAGCGCTAAGTTCTGT
>JARIGY010000022.1 GCA_029288535.1 Candidatus Tayloriibacteriota bacterium
GTCGGCAGCGTCAGATGTGTATAAGAGACAGTCCCAGCCCCAGCGGCGCGGCACGCGATAGCCCTGCATGGTCTTGAAGCGCGGGATCAGATCCTTCATCGTGCCTCCGACCAGGTGGCCGTAATGCGGCAGGCCGGTGGCAAACGGCGGACCGTCATAAAAGACAAATTCGCCTTTCGGTGAATCCTTCTCAAGGGTTTTTTTGAAAATATCCTTTTCCTTCCAAAAGGCCAAGGTCGCTTCTTCCCGCTTCGCTATGTCGCTTTTCTCTGGCATATATGGCTTCAATACTAGCATTTTACAAACGAAAAGCCACTCGGGGTGAGTGGCTTTTAAAATTACGGATGGATCTGAGGAAGCGAGAGGCCCGTGAGAGATTGGTGGGCGACGGCTTGCTGAGAAACATCGAACGTCGTTTGCAGGAGTTTGAAGAGGGAGAGAAAAGCATCTTCAAAGCCGTGGAAAAGACGAGGGATAAGGAGCTGTAGGAATATTAAAAGCAGTCCAAACCCGATCGCTCTGAAAATTTTCATATGATGAAAATGAGGTGGGTTTTACACTGTGCTGACGGCACAATGCTGGCTGATTCCAGATAACCCTCCTCGTCGCCTCACGCGAGAAACATGCTGCCATCACGTAGGGAGAGAAAGAGAGTTATCGAATCCTTTCAAGGAACTCGTTACTTATTTATTATATAACGCTCAATAATAAAGTCAAGCTACATCCTCTTCGGTACTTCTATGCCGAGCAGGTAGAGGCCGTTTTTGAGCGTCCAGAGGACGCCGGTTGTGAGGGCGACTTTGTATGGCGAGCCGGGGTCTTTTGAGTTGACGATTTTGTTGGAAGCGTAATAGCTGTTGAATGCCGCGGCAAGCTCGGTGAGGTAGGTGGCGATGTACTGCGGCGCGAATTCCCTTGCCGAGCGCTCTGCAACGGATGGAAAGCGGTACAGCATGCGCTCGAGCGGAAGCTCTGCGTCGGTTGAAAGCGCCTGCGGGTCGGCGGCAATGTGCTCCTTATCGGCTTTTTCCAAGACCGATCGCGCCCGGACATAGCTATACTGAAGATACGGGCCGGAGTCGCCCTCAAACGACAGCGACTGCTCCGGATTGAAAATGATATCCTTGCCGATGGATTGCTTGAGGATGGAATATTTAACCGCAGCTCTGCCTACCAGTGTTTTGATTTCCGCTTTTTCTGAATCTGAATATTCCTGATCTTTTATTTTTTCTCCCACCATGGCTTCCATATCCTCGATGAGCGATTCGCCGGTGATAACGTTACCCTTGCGCGAGCTCATCTTGCCCGACGCAAAGCGCAGCATGCCGTGACTGAGGTGCTTCGTCCTGTTTGCGATCTCCGGATAGATGTCACCGATAGCCATGAGCACGACTTTGAAATAATCGTTCTGCTCGTTGGCGGTCACGATGATGGATTTGTCGAAATTCTCGTATTCGAATTTCCTGCGGGTCAGGCCAACTTCTTTTGCTTCATACGTCGGGAGGCCCTGGGAGGTGATGAATACGCGGTTGTGCAGGCCTTTTTTCTCGCCGGGGTAAATGATTGCGCCGTCGCTTTTTTCGAATATCCCCTGCTCAAGGCATTTCATAACGACATCGAAACCTTCGGCCGCGACTTCGCTTTCGAAGAAATGCAGGTCGACGCGCGTGTCGAGGCGGGCATAGAGCTCTTTGAAATACGCAATGCTGATTTCCCTGCCCCACTCATAGAGCTTGTTGATGGCAGCGTCGCTTTTATCGAAAATCTTCTTATTGATGACTTTGATTTCTTCCTGGGCTTTCGGATCCTCTTCATACGCCCTGTTGCCGGCGCTGTAGGCCGCGCCCAATATTTCAATGTATGCTTTGGGCGAAGCGTTTTCAGGGATCTCATCTTTCATATTCATCACCGACCACAAGGTCTTGGCAACATGGAGTCCGATGTCGCCGCCGTAGCTTGCCCTAGTGAGCTTCGCGTCCTGCCATTCGAGAATGCGCGAGAGCGATTCGCCGATCGCGTTGTTGACCAGGTGCCCGATATGGAACGGCTTGAACGGGTTGAGGTTGGTGTGCTCGATAATGATTTTCTTATTCCAAAGGCTCATGCCTTTGCCGTACCAGGCGGTTTTCTCGATAGCTTCCGCGAGCGACTGCTGGAAGAATAATTTGGTGAGGTAAAAATTGATGAAGCCCGGGCGCACCGCTTCGACTTTGGCAATAGTCTTGTTGTGCGACGTCCTGATCTCTTCCTGGATGGCCGCCACTATTCTCTCGGCCATATCGAACGGAGTTTTGATGGAGGCGCCGAGCTGTTTGCCAAGAAGCATGGCGACGTTGGTCGAAAAATCGCCGAACTTAGTATCGGCCGGATGGTCGAACTGGATCGTCACCATGTCTGCGGGCACGCCCATCTCCTTGAGGGCCCGTGCTGTTATGTCTCGCAATGTTTCTTGGATCATATTATTTTTTGCCGGTACTGCCGAACGCTCCGGCACCCCGGCTTGAATCTGAAAGTTCGGCCACTTCCTCGAGCATAGGAATCTCAACCGGCAGGATAACCAGCTGTGCAACCTTATCGCCTTTTTCGACGGTGTAAGCTTTATCCGAGAGATTGACCAAATGTACGTTATATTCGCCGCGATATCCAGCATCGAATACGCCACCCATAGTGTGAAGTCCGGCTTTGGAAATACTTGATTTATCTTTGACGATACCGGCAAAACCTGTCGGAAATTCCAATGCAAAGCCGTTCATAAAGCGATGATGCGCTCCCGGTTCTACCGTAACCGTTTCCAAAGAATAGAGATCCATGCCAACATCGCCAGGGTGGGCGTAGCTCGGAAGTTTCGCGTCGGGATGCAGCTTTTTTACCTTCAAACGTACTGCCATGGCAAAAGCTTAGCATTACTAATTCATTATTCCAAACACATGTCGAGCATGGACAGCAATCGCTGCTTTTCCGACTCGGCAACTTCTCCTGTCCCCACAGACGCTTCCACCTCATGCTGAGCCTCCAATATAGATTCAATTTTCTTACCTATCGTTTCAAATTGTTCTTCACCAAGATATTTTTTGAGTTCGCTGCCAGCCAAATCCATGTGCATTCTGAGTATGGAAATTTGAGAATGAAAACACTGAATCCACCCATTTTTATTCGAATAGCTTTTTGAGGCTGCATATTCGTCCTCTATCATCTGCCGCGCATTCTTTATATATTCCTCAAGAACGATGAATGATTCATTCCCCGATATGTCTTCATGAGTCGAGGGAATTTCAATTGATGGTATTTCTATGGTCATGGTTATTTCTTTTTTCTTAATGTCCTATCGATAATGCCCGCTATCTTCTTCATATCTTTCTCTTTCTTGCCGCGCGTCGTCTCAGCCGCTGTTCCCAAACGGATCCCAGAAGGATCCATCGGCGAGCGCGTTTCGTTCGGGATCGTATTCTTGTTCACGATGATGCCGGCCTCCTCGAGCAGGTCGCTCGCCTCTTTGCCGCCAAGGCCTTTGCCGCCGAGCCACGTATCCATGAGGATGAGGTGACTATCGGTGCCACCGGAAATGATTTTCCAGCCGAGCTTCTGCAATTCATCAGCCAATGTTTCAGCATTCTTCAAAACTTGCTTTGCATATTTTTTGTACGCAGGCGTCATAGCTTCCTTAAGAGCCACGGCAACAGCAGCGATCTGATTTAAGTGCGGACCGCCTTGAAGGCCGGGAAATACCGCTTTGTCGATGAGCTCTGCTATGCTTTTCTTTTCGCCTTTCGCATTGGCGATCGTGACATTCTTGTTTGAAAAAATCATCGCACTTCGCGGGCCGCGCAAGGTTTTATGCACGGTCGTCGTAACCACATCGGCGTACTCAAACGGGCTCGGGTACGCTTCTCCGGCCACAAGCCCGGCAAAATGAGACATGTCCACCATGAGCAGAGCGCCCGAAGCATCGGCGATCTCGCGAAATTTTTTGAAATCAACCCGGCGCGGATATGCCGTAAAACCGGCTACAATAATAGTTGGTTTATTTTCTACGGCAATCTTTTTGATCTCTTCGTAATCGAGCATTTCTGTGTCCGCATTTACGCCATATGGCACTTGCACCCAGAATTTACCGGTCGCCGAAACTTTGTGGCCGTGCGTCAAATGCCCGCCGTTATCTAAACTCATACCCATAATCTTCCCGCCTTGCGGTACAAGCGCCGTATAGACAGCGACGTTTGCCGGCGAACCGGAAAGCGGCTGCACATTCACATGCCACTTTTCTGGAGATAATTTAAAAAGCTTGAGCGCCCGAGTTTGAGCCAGCAGCTCTATCTTGTCTACGAAGGTCTGACCTCCGTAATATCGCTTGCCCGGATAGCCTTCGGCATATTTGTTGGTAAGCTCAGAACCCAAAGCTTTCAAAACATCGTCGGACACATAATTTTCGGAAGCGATAAGATTGATAACCTTTTTCTGTCGGGCTTTCTCGAGCTTGATGAGTTTTTCTATTTCCTTGTCTTTCATGCGTTTTGGTTAATGGGTAAATTAATTCTACCACAAACTACTTTTTCTGTTTCAAAATATATCTTGAGACTACGAAAAAGATCTTTTCATGGATTTCCTCGCGCGAAAGTATTTCATGGTTTTCTGAACACTCGATTTGCATCCATGTATTATTCTCCTGCACAATCTTGACTGCACTCTTTTGGCTATCTTGTAGGTGCTTAATATCATTTTCCGCAAGATCTTTTTTACCTTCAAGATATTTTTTCTTTGAAGCGAGAGATTTTTCCTGAAGGAGTTTGAAACTCAAATCGATAGGTAGATGCAAATAAATAATGGCAGTAGGTCGAGGAATACCGAACACTGAATGTTCCATCATATCGAGCCATTTCAAAAAAGCGATGCGTTCTTTTTCATCGCGAAGTTTTCCTCCCTGATGAATTTGGTTTGAACTGACATAGCGATCGGCAATAACCGTATAACCCTGATCGAGCCATTTTTTGATCTGCGCACTCGATTCCCATCGATCGGCAGCATACAGCACTGACGCAATGTGTGGATCAACCTGAATAAACTGTCCGTACTTTCCTGCCAGGCATTCACCAATGAGTTTGCCGAAAAAATTTCTATCGTATGCGGGAAAATCTATTTTCTTTACTTTTATTTTTGCTTTCTGAAGACGTTTTACGAGGAGCGCAGTCTGTGTCGCCTTTCCCGATCCGTCCGTGCCATCGATCACAATAAATTTCCCTTTCTTTGGTTCTGGCATAGGGTTATTTTTTCTCGCGAATATCTTGAAGACCTCGTCGCACATCCCAATCATCTTTATCCAAGTCCGGATGAAGTACCAAGTCCGGCAAAGCTTTTTTCATCCCTGCATACATTTTGTGCGCGACTTCTCGAAGCGTAGCATGAACAAGTTTCCCTGACCGGAGTTCCATGGTATAGACGGCAGCCGGCAAACCATAGGTCACTTTGCAAGTCACATTGAAACCCATCGCAACATAGTATTGCAATTCTTCTTTCGTTCCCTTCAAAGCTTCGATCGCTTTGATTTGATCTTTGATAAGCTGCTTGGCTTTTTTCTGAAGGTCGGCAGGAAGCTGGCTTATATACCACTCATGAAAACCGAACTTTGTAGTAAGGAGCGGCATGCGGCAGACGCCGTTGCGATGCCGCTGCACATCGCGGAATGATCCGAAGTCGATCAAAAATTCAAAGCTCACCCCGCCAAGCTCGGCCAAAAACAATGGCAAGTTTGTCTTGATTGGCCGCTTTGTGACGATTTGTTTATATTCTTTAAGGTCAGCATTCTTGAAACCGATCTTTGTAACAAAAGGATGCTTTTGTTTTAGATTCAAATAATAAGTATATTTTTCTGAAATGAGTTTGCGGTAATTTTCCTGCTCCGGATATTCCTTATGTCCAAAGCTGTGCGCATATTTTGTCTTGAGCTTGTTGTGAATTTCTGCTGCTACATCCTGCACTTCCTTCAGCGGATAATATTTGAGAAGCGAAAGTTTGTCGTGCGCCTGACGAAGGTTTGTGTGCCACGAAAGCTGGGTCGTGGCGCCTGCAGGCAAAAACCCGCGCATGATATCGAAAACCCTGGCTTTGATCGCTCGGTCATAGACAGCTTCATCTTCCGTATCCTTTCGAGCATATTTTTGTTTCAAATATACTTCAAGCGCCGGCTGGCTTTCGACATAAAACCTCATCCACGCATCGAGCACGGCTTTCGACTGCTTCGTTTTAAGCGGATCGACAATAAGCTGCTTGGACATATCAATATAGCGCGAACTCGTTTCCTGACCGGAATAAAGCGGCCAATCCTGGATGGCTTTTGCCACAAGCATAGAGACGCCTTCGATAAAAACTGTCGTAGACCCGCAGTCCGCTATCGAGGCATGGCCATAGCCCACATAGAAACGCTCCATGAATTTACCCGAACCGGACGCCTGAACTTTCTTTGCATGCTCCTCAACCGACTGGCCGCTTCTCGAATACAGAGCTTGGAGCATCGCCATATCTTCAGGGGCAAATTCATCGTAAATGAATGTCTTCATGAAAGAATATTATTGTTTAAAATGCTTCGCTAGCTTCGGCCCGGTTTGAACGGAGTAGTTCGAGTCCATCGCATCATATGCGGCAAGCGGAGTTTCCGTGAGTCGCTCAAAACGGATTTTGGCAATCGGCTGGCCTTGGCGGACGATCAGGTCTTCGAACGGACGCACTTCAAGCGTCAGCGGCCTGCCTTTGCCTTCGCTGTTTTTGCCCCATCCCCAGCCCGGGTCGATAAACCCGGCATAGTGCGAACGGAATTCTCCCGATCTTTCATCCATCGGCACCATTTCGCAAGCGAGATCCGGCGGCACGCGCACCGCCTCGTGCGTTGAGAGAATATAGAATGCGTTCTTTTTCAGGTATATGTATCCGCCTTTCTTCTTTATCGGTTTGAAAAATTTCCTCGATTCGTAAAATTTTATTTTCGACAGATCGACGACATTATCGGAAACCTCGCCGACATAACCGAGAACATCGTTTTCAAGGTCAAGCGTTAAAATGATGGAGCTGTCGTTGTCGCGGACTTTGATATCGGAATACTCATACGCTTCACCTTTCTGACGCCAGAGGAGTTTGTGGCGTTTCATGGCGATTTCCAGCTCCAAATCATTGAGCCTGGTATCCCGATTGAAAAAGCGGAGCTGATTTAAGGAAACGCCGGAATACAGCAGCACAGGAAATGTTTTGGGCACGACTGAGATCCACAGTTCGCCTTTCCAGCCAAGCTTCACGGAATCATACCGCGATGTACCGTCCGCCATGAGTCTGACATGCAGATCGATGCGCCCTGAAGTTGATTTCGGATTGCAGAATGCATACACAGATTCGGGCAAAGCCAATTGTTCATTGAGTCGAATCAAATATAATTGCTCGCGCTCAAGCGGCTTGGAAATAGAGTGCTTTGTCTTTTTTATCTGCTCAAGCACCTGACGGACAGTCTCGTGTTTCCTTGGCTGGAAGATCCCCTCGACTTTATATATTTCGTCCGATATGGAGAGGTCCAGAGATGAAGGTTTTACATTTTCCTCCTTTGCGTTAATAATGCAGCCCGCCTGAATCATTTCTAAAATCATCTGGCTTGGCAACGCGCCTTTCTTATCGGTAAGTTTCTGTTTCATTTGGAATGTAACTTAGATAGACCCATGATACCTGAGCTCCGATAAAAAGTACAAATCAAATGTATGTTATAAAAAAGCCCCGCACATTCATGCGGGGCTAAAGTTCGAAAATCCTTCAAAACGATCACGGGTCAATCTTGGAAACATCCAGACGTTCGCCATCGACATGCAGGATGATTTCGCTCTTGTCTTGCGCCACCAGCACGATCTTACCCTTCTTCAGGTGAAAAACGTACTTTTTGGCAAGAAACTCAAACTGGCTGCGATCCGACGACCAGTAGAAACCAAAAGTACTCATGCCGACCGCATTGATCGCACTCCGAAAAGTATTGATCACGCCGCGATGCGTGATGCCCAACTTCTTCCACTCGATCTCGATTTTGTTGAGCGCCCTAGTATCGATAAGATGCCGTTGGAAAATTTGCCAGAGAATTTCCAGCTGCGCTGGGTCACTCTGATCAGAAGTCTTCAGCTGAAGCTCAAGCGCATTGACTCCGGCTTTCAACGATTCCTTGTTCACTTGTACTCCTTTCGTGTGTACATTCCTAGCTCTTGTATACAACATTTTATCTAGAAAGTCAAATAACACAAAATCCCCTTTCGGGGATGTGCGTGAAATTATTTACTATTATTTTACATCAACTCCCATCGAGCGGGCCGAGCCTTCGATGATCCGCATTGCGGCTTCGAGGCTTGCGGCGTTCAGATCCACCATTTTCTTCTCAGCGATGACTTTGACCTGAGCTTTTGTGATAGTGCCGATCTTGACGGTATTGGGCTTGCCCGAACCTGATTCCTTGCCGATCGCCTTCAGGATCATCTGCGATGCCGGTTCGGTCTTGTAAATGAGCTTGTAGGTGCGGTCTTCGTAGACTTCGATGATCGTAGGGACGACTTCGCCGACGCGGGTCTTGGTCTCGTCATTGAACCGCTTTACGAATTCGCCGATGTTGATGCCGGCCTGTCCGAGCGCAGGGCCAAGGGCCTGGCCAGGAACGGCTTTGCCGCCGGGAATCTGAAGTTTGAGTTGTTTGGTGATTTTCTTTGCCATATAAGTTTAGTTAACGTTGAAGCGCGTAACAGTCGCTCTATAATACTGATTTTTAAAATAATGTCCAATCTCCCCCGGCGTCTTGCAGTTGGGTCCCATCCCAACTTCACCTCTTATAAACAAGAGGGGTGCCTGGAGGGCGGGGAGATTATGTCTTCCTGATCTGCAAAAAGTCGAGCTCCACCGGCGTTTCGCGGCCGAACATGCTGACAAGCACTTTGACTTTGCCGCGCTCCTCGTCGACTTCGCTGACTTTGCCTTCAAGATCCTTGAACGGCCCGTCGGAGATCATGATCTGGTCGCCCGGCTCGAGGTCGATATTGTGCTTGACCGTATCGGTACTCATGCGCTTGAAAAGCGATTCGAGTTCGCTAGCCGCTACAGGGACAGGATAGACTCCTGATCCTACGAAACCGGTTACGCGCGGCGTGTTGCGGACGACATACCATGAGTCGTCGGTTACGATCATGTCTACGAGAATGTAGCCGGGGTAGATCTTTTCCTCTTCTTCGATGCGCTTGCCGCCTTTGACCTTGAACTTCTTTTCGGTCGGAACGATCACGCTGAAAATCTTGTTCTGCATTCCCAGGGATTCGATGCGCTGGCGCAAGTTGCGGGCCACGGCGTTTTCATAGCCGGCATAGGTGTGGATCACGTACCAATTT
>JARIGY010000030.1 GCA_029288535.1 Candidatus Tayloriibacteriota bacterium
ATTGCCTTACATCCAGATCCTCCTGTCGATCATCCTGATCGGCCTCGTGTTGATCCAGCAAAGCGACGCCGACCTCGGCGGCACATTCGGCGGCAGCGACAGTGTCGGAGCCTCCCACACCCGCCGCGGCATGGAAAGAAATATCTTCAACGCCACCATCTTCATCGGCGTCCTTTTCGCCGCTTCCGCTTTTCTTGCGTTGATTGCTAAGTAGCACTCACTCGAAAATCACTCTTTTAAATTTAACGTGAACTCTTTACATTCTGAGCCCCGACGGCGCGTTTCGCTCCGTTCCCGGGTCAACATGACGATCCATTCTTTTTCTCTTTTGGGAAAATTGATATTTTACATACTCTTATGTATCTTCGCCGGCTCGGCCCTTTCGCTGCTTTGGAAAATCAACAGTTTCGCCATGGTTCTTGTTCCCACCAGAGGCGGCAGCATCCACGAAGGCGTGATCGGCTTTCCCCGCTACATCAACCCGGTTCTGGCCGTGACCGACAGCGATAAGGATATTTCCGCGTTGGTTTACGCCGGTCTTTTGCGCGAAACTCCGCAAGGCGACCTGGTCCCCGACCTCGCAGAAAGCTACACGCTTTCTCCGGACGGAAAAACCTACACCTTCATCCTGAAACCAAGTCTGGTATTTGCCGACGGCACGCCGCTTACCGCCGACGACGTCGTCTATACGATCCAGCAGATCCAGAACCCGGCTGTAAAAAGCCCGAAATTTGCAAACTGGAATGGCGTAACCGCAGCGAAAGTCGATGACCGGACGGTAACGTTCACCCTTCCGCAGCCGTACTCGCCTTTTTTGGAAAACGTTACCGTCGGCATTCTCCCGAAGCGCATCTGGCAGAACACGACCGCGGATTCTTTTGCTTTGACCAGTCTCAATATCAACCCGACCGGCGAAGGACCTTACAAAATAAGCAATATTCAGAAAGACAGCAGCGGCATTCCCAGCTCTTATGAGCTTAAGGCGAACAGCAGATATATTGGCGGCAAGCCTCTTATCGACACCATCAGCTTCAATTTTTATTCCACTGAAAAAGACCTGGAAACCGGCTACCAGAACGGCGATATCGACAGCATGAACAGCATATCGCCAAGCGCCGCAAAAAATCTCGAACTCAAAGGAAGCAAGGTATACACCGCGGCATTGCCCCGTGTCTTCGGCGCCTTCTTTAACCAGATCGACAACCCGGTTTTGAGCGACAGCGATGTGCGCCAGGCGCTTGACATGAGCGTCGATCGAGACTATATTGTCAATACAGTCCTTCAAGGCTATGGTACGGTCCTCACAGGTCCGGTGCCAGAGCGTTTCATAGGCAAAACTCCCACAGCCACGAGCACTTCATATGAAGACCTCGTCGGAGAAGCCAACACTCTTCTCGATAAGGCTGGATGGGTTAAGAACACAGACGGTATCCGTGAGAAAATATCCAAGACCGGCACCACCACGCTTGCATTTGCCATCTCGACATCGGACTCTGACGAACTGAAAAATGTCGCCGATATACTGAAGTCGGAGTGGCGGAAAATCGGCGTTGCTGTCGATATCAAAGTATTTGAAGGCGGAAATCTGAATCAAAATGTTATCCGGCCGCGCAAATATGACGCATTGCTGTTCGGTCAGATAGTAAACCGCGATCTCGACCTCTATGCCTTTTGGCACTCGTCGCAAAAAACCGACCCCGGTTTGAACATCGCCCTCTACGCCAACCCGAAAGCCGACAAACTGCTCGAGACCCTGCGGACCGAAAGCAGCAAGGACGACAGGATCGCAACGTATGGCCAATTCCAGGATATCCTCAAGAAAGACATACCGGCAGTGTTCCTGTATTCTCCCGATTTTATCTATGTCGCTTCGCCTGAGGTAAAGAACATCGTCACCGATACCCTCTCGGCGCCAAGCGAACGATTCAACGGAGTTTCATCATGGTATATCGAAACCGAGCGCGTATGGAAACTATTCGCCCACTGATTAATCCTATTATTTTATTTATATTTATTTACACTGATTATGCTTCCAGATAAAAACGTTTTTCATTCCGATCACTCATCCGATCGACCGCTCCGCCCCGTGCCGCCGGCAAGCAGCCCGAACCCGTCGCCAACCACCCAGAGCAACCCGCAGCGCAGGTCTTTTTCTTCCCGCAGCAACATGACAAACAGCGGACGCACGCCTTTTGGCGGCGTAAAAAGTTTCGGCGCGAAGCGACCGATGAACGGCAGCAGGCGCGACAGCAAGCCCGGCAGCCATTCCCATAGCGCAGGCGGCGGAAACCACAGCCACGGCAATGAGGATATGAAGCCGCGCAAGATTGCCGACAAGATCCCTCCCGCAGGAGACAACATCCGCATCATTCCTCTCGGCGGTGTGGAAGAGATCGGCCGCAACATGACGATGATCGAATACAAAGACGACATTATCGTCATCGACGCCGGCTTTCAATTCCAGGAAGAGGATACTCCCGGCATCGATTATATTCTGCCGAACACCAAATACCTCGAAGACCGCAAGGACAAGATCCGCGCCGTCATCATCACCCACGGACACCTCGACCACATCGGCGGCATCCCCTACATCATGCCGCGCATCGGCAACCCGCCTTTGTATACCCGCAATCTGACCTCGATCATGATCAATAAGCGGCAGGAGGAATTCCCCCATGTCGAACCTTTGAATATTAAAATCATCGAAAAGGGCGAACGCGTCATGCTCGGCAAGCTTCCCGTCCGATTCTTCGGCGTGACCCACACCATCCCCGATTCGATGGGCATCATCATCGAAACACCGTACGGCGCTATCGTTACTCCCGGCGACTACAAGCTCAACCATGTTGACGGCGTGCCGGTGGATGCCGAAGAAAAAGAGTACGAGGTGTTCGACAACATGAAGGTGCTTTTGATGCTTGCCGACTCTACCAACATCGAAAACCCCGGCTTCTCAACGCCGGAAAGCGTCGTTCACAAGAATCTTGAAGAAATCATCCGCAGCATCAACGGCCGGCTTATCATCGGCACTTTCGCTTCGCAGCTCGAGCGAATGATCAAGATCATCCAGGTTGCAGAAAGCTTCGGCAAAAAAATCGTGATCGAAGGACGCTCGATGAAATCGAACGTCGAAATCGCCCAACTCGCCGGCATGCTTACCGTCAAGAAAGGCACGATCATCAACGGCCAGGATATCGAAAGCTATCCGCCCGACAAGGTCGTGATCCTTTCGACCGGAGCCCAGGGCGAGGAATTCGCCGCCCTGATGCGCATGGCCAACAAGCAGCATAAGTATCTGAAACTTACCAAGCGTGACACCGTCCTGCTTTCCTCTTCCATCATTCCCGGCAACGAAAAGAGCGTTCAGAAACTCAAAGACAATATCGCCCGCCAAGGCGCGAAAATCATCCACTACCGTACATCGGACGTGTACATCCACTCGACCGGCCACGGCAACCGCGGCGAACTCGAATGGCTCCACAAGAAAGTGAAGCCCAAGTTCTTCATCCCCATCCACGGCCACCATTATATGCTCACATTGCACGCCGGCCTTGCCGAAAGCCTCGGACTCAAGGAAACCGCCGTGGTCGTGCCCGACAACTCATCCATCATCGAGATCCAAGAGGAAGGCACGAAAATAGTGCGCCTCAAGGAAAAAGCTCCTGATGGCCTGATGATGGTGGACGGATTCTCTGTCGGCGACATGCAGGAAGTGGTTATCCGCGACCGCCAGATGCTCGCCCAGGACGGTATGTTCGTGATCATCGCCTCCATCAATACCTCTACCGGAAAGCTCAAGAAATCTCCCGATATCATTTCCCGCGGCTTCGTCTACCTTCGCGAATCACAGGACCTGCTCCAACAGACCCGCTACATCATCAAGAAAACCATTGAAGATACGGTGCATGGCATGAACCCGATCAACTTCGAATATGTGAAGCAGGTTGTAACCGACAATGTTGCAAAGTACCTCTTCCAGCAGACGGCAAAGCGGCCGATTGTGATTCCAGTATTGTTGGGAGTGTAATCCCAATCTCCCCGTCTCCTCTTGCAGTTGGGTCCCACCCCAACTTCACCCTCTTATAAATAAGAGGGGAAAATCCTGACTCAATATAAGTATGTCAAAAAGCTTTATTCATAAGGCTTTTTGTTGTCTCAGAAAAATATATTTAGTGTGCTATAATATTCAAAGTTTGAAACCACATCTCTTACCAGCGAGGCATATCATGGATAACGGGTAAGTAAGAAGTAGGGTGTGTTATTTTAACCCCGCGAAACCCTGCGCATCTGCGTTTCGGTTCGCGGGGTTTTCATTTGCCTTGATTTTATCCCCTTTTTAAAAATCCCGGGAATTTATTTTTGCTATACTGGAAGCATGATCTCTGTAAAGCCGCGATATCGCTTCGTCTACCTTGCGACTTTTCTGCTCTCCCTCCACTACGCGCTGACGGTATACATAAACTCCACGTTCCTCGCCACACGCTTCGACCAGCTCACCATAGAGCACCTCTACATGGCCGGCGCGCTCCTCACCGTTTTCTGCCTGATCTGGAGCTCGCGCGTCCTCAACTGGTTCGGGAATTTCAAATTGATCCTGCTCGGGATCCTTCTTGAAATCGCCGCGCTTTGCACGTTGGGGTTTTCCAACGACCGCACAGCCATCATGCTGGCGTTTATCGCCTGCCAGGCGCTGCCGCCGCTCCTTGCGTTCGGCCTCGACATCTTTTTCGAAGGCGCGCTTGTCACGATGCGCGATGCCGAAAAAGTCCGCTCATACTACCTCACCTTCGGCAATGCGGCATTCGTCATCGCGCCGCTTGCGGTCGGAGCGATAGCAAGCCAGGGTTCGTTCAGCCCGGTATACGCCATAGCCGCCGGCTGCATCGCCCTGCTCTGGTTCCTGATACTCGACATGTTTTCCAGGCTCAAACCGCGGCGCTTCCGGGAAATCGGTTTCCTGGACAGCCTGCGCAAGTTCCTGAAGCGCAAAAGCCTGCCCGCGATCATGTTCATGAATTTTCTGCTCCAGAGCTTTTACGCTGTCATGGTCATCTTCAACGTTCCCCACCTTCACGGCACTATCGGCCTAAGCTTCGCCGCGATAGGCATCATCCTTACGTTTCAGCTCTTGCCGTTTGTCATTTTCGAAGCACCGCTCGGCAAGCTTTTCAGCCGCTTCCACGATGAGAAGCAATTCCTCATTGCAGGTTTTTTCATCATGGCGGCGGCGACCATAACCATGGCGAATATGCATACCCAAAGCATAGCTCTCTGGGCGCTTGTCCTTTTCATTTCCCGCATCGGCGCAAGCTTTGTCGAAGTCTCGACCGAAGCCGCGTTTTTCAAAAGGGTTACCGATCAGGACGCAGGCTTTATCGGAGTCTTCCGCCTTTCCGGCCCGTCTTCATATGTCATCGCGCCGCTTATCCTGAGCTTTTTCACTCCGGCACTTTCAATACCCGTGCTATACACAGCACTTGGTTCCATCCTGCTTCTTGGCATCGCTGTTGCGTATAGAAGCGCTCTATAGAGTATCTAGATCAATAGTGTTTGTAGAGTAGCCGTTTTTTGCAGCTTCCTTTTCCTGCTGGGCGATATTCTCGCCATCTTCCGGTACCTGGCTTTTGAGAATCATGTCGTGCTCATTGTCTTCGCAGTGGCATTCGGAGAGCCTCGTGCCTTGCCGAATACATGTGTCGCTCTGGCAGGTTCCGGCCAGTTTTGATGTATAACCGCATTCTGAGCATACGTAATGACTTTGCATGGTGGTATCCTTCTCTTAAAGAGTAGCCATATTATACACCCTGCCTGATGAGTTCCAAAGTCATGAAAAGGGGTATTTCCTTGCGCATCCGGTCTTCCTCCTTTTGGCGCGGACCCTGCTCGCTTGTCTTGTGTGAGATCCATTCCTCGAGCCGCGATACAGCGAAGCCGCCGTTGCCGATAAGCTTCATATAATATTGGAGCGGCCGATGAAACGAAACGGTTTTCTCTGAAGGGTTTGCGCCAGGGTGCATCGTGATCGGGATTTTCTTTTCGGTCAGATACTGGTCGATGCGGCGGTACATTTTTTCATCCCATCCCCAGCTCGAGCCACCCGGTATGCGGAATGCAGGATGGTTCATGACGATGTATATCTTGCCTGTTTTGACCAATACCCGGGAGGCTTCGGCCAGCGTTTCTTTTACTTCAGCGATGTTTTGAATGGCGAGAATAATAGTAACAATATCAATACTTCCATCAGGAACATGAGAAAGCTTGTGTGCAGAAGCTGTAGAAAAAGAAACGGTGCTGTAATGTTTTGCGGCAAGCTCGATGAGCTCAGGGCTGATGTCCGCGCCTTGCACAACTGCTCCGACTTTGGAAAAAGCATCGGCAAAAAAGCCGCTGCCGCATGCGACATCGAGTATCCGCATGCCCGGCCTGATATTCATAAGCCGGAGCAGGTTCGGCAAAATCACCTTTTTATGGTAGCTGTCTTCGCTGACGACGTGCCCGGCATACCAATCGGCGACATTGCCCCAGGATGTTTCTTTGTTCTCCTTTTTCATTTAAACTGCCTTCTTTTTTGCCGCCGGCTTTGACTTTTTCTTCGTTCCGCCCTGAGTGTGGCGCTGAATCGTCTTCCAATGACTTTTAAGATCGCGGACCAGGGCTGCGATCTCTACCGGGTCGACATTCTTGATGCCTTCGTATTTCTTAGCCACTGAATCGACAACACCGGCATATTCCTGCTCGCTCCATTCTTTCATGGTTGCCATTTTATCCATGACATCCGCCTTCATCTTGAGCGTCCAGCTTTTGATTTCCTTGCGCTTCTTTTTGCCCGCATCGGTACCGTAAAGGAAAATCGCTCCGGCAGCCGCCGCCATAGTCGCAGCTATTCCCGCCCCCATCATGACTTTGCTCTGCATTGACATGCCTTCCTTTCCCGCCTTTTCCGTTGTTTTCTTTTCCATCTTTTTTTCCATAAAGCTTATTTTTTAATTTTTAATAGACGTTTTAAAAAAGTGCCGACATAACTCAACTTGAAACCCTGCTTTTTTATCGTGCCCCGCAGGCTCTTCAGG
>JARIGY010000036.1 GCA_029288535.1 Candidatus Tayloriibacteriota bacterium
CGAATAGATAGTCTGTTTCTTCTTGCTGGTGAGCTCCACTTCGTAGGTGATAGACGGCGAAGTGACGATAAGCTCGAGAGTGAATTCGCGGCGGAGGCGTTCGCTGATGATCTCGAGATGGAGCATGCCGAGGAAACCGCAGCGGAAACCGCGGCCGAGCGAACCGGACGTTTCTTCTTCGTACGTCAAAGAAGAATCGGATAACTTGAGGCGGCCGAGGGCCAGGCGCAGCAACGGGAAGTCATCCTGGCTTTCAGGATAGATGGACGCCCAGACCACCGGCCGAGGGCTCATATAGCCGCCAAGCGCCGGCAACGGGTGTTTTGAAGACGTGATAGTATCGCCGACAGAAGCGACGCCAGGCTCTTTGATGCCGGTGACGATGTAGCCGATCTCGCCGGCTGTTATCTTGTCTTTCGGAGTTTCTTCGGGAGAAAAAATACCGACTTCCAGAGCGATGAAATTTTTGCCGGCAATGGAGAACATCAGCGGCTCGTTTTTGGAAATGCTGCCGTCCATGACACGGACATAGACGATGACGCCGCGATGGTTTGAATATTGAAAATCAAAAACAAGAGCGCGCGTGCTGTTTGTCACATCCTTGAATTCCGGCTCAGGCGGAGCAATGCGCCGGATCACCTCCTGCAGAAGCGCTTCGACTCCCTCGCCGGTCTTGCCGGAACACTCGAGAATTTCACCCGGGTCAATGCCGAGCACACGCGACACTTCGCCTTTTATCTCGGCTACGCGAGCCAGCGGAGAGTCGATTTTGCTCAAAACCGGAATGATAGTCAGGCCGAGCTCGCGGGCCATGTTGAGCGTCGTCAGCGTCTGGGCCTGCACGCCCTGGGTCGCATCGACAAGCAGAATAGAGCCTTCCACGGCTTTGAGGGCGCGCGAAACTTCATAGGAAAAGTCGATATGGCCCGGCGTGTCGATGAGGTTTAAAATATATTCTTCGCCGCCTGATTTGAAATTCATGCGCACCGGCTGCATCTTGATCGTGATCCCCCGCTCGCGCTCGAGCTCCATCGAGTCGAGGACCTGCTCTTTCATTTTGCGGGCTTCGACGGTATGAGTGATCTCAAGCATGCGGTCGGCCAGGGTGGACTTGCCATGGTCGATATGGGCGATAATCGTAAAATTGCGGATGTGCTTTAAATCCATAGGTACCGCTTATACTAGCTTAAAAAAGCCGAAAATCAAAGGCCGGTCGGATCCGGCGGTATGACTTTGGCTTTCCAGATTTTGCCATGCAGGGTGCGGGCGATAACAGAAAGCTCTTTGTTGCCCATGAGCTTCAGAAGAAAGATCCCGATTGCGATACCTATGCAGCCGGCCAAAAACGCCTGCATGAAGACGCCGACGAACGTGTCTTCACCGAAACGCAGACTGAACACTCCGAGAAACCAATAGGTTACGCCGCCCATGATGATCGACGAAGAGAGGATCTGGAATAATGGCCGGACGATCGACGGCGTGTAGCTTTTGAATTCCCTGTTGAACGCGACCCAATGCAGCACCATGTTGACGAATGCGCCGAGCGAAAAACCAAGCGGCAGCATGAGCACGACAGAGCCTTGCACATCGTCGACCCGGAAAAGGTTCTCTATGAAATAACGGAAAAAAGCGACCTGATTGAAAACCCTGACGAGGATGTAGGAGAACGCAATAATGCAGAAAGCCGAAAACATATTCATGAGAAGCGGCTTGCGCGTATCGCCGCGGGAATAATAGGCTCGGACAAAAAGCCCGGTCAGGCTTTGCGGAATGAGCGAGAAGGTGAACATGGCAAGTGCCGCGGCGGTGAGCCTGGTATCGGCCCAGGTGAAATGGCCGGAACCGAGAATGACCCGGACGATCTGCGCCCGGAGCACGATGAAAAGCACCATGGCCGGGACCGACCAGAACAGGATATGCTTGGTCGACACGACCATCTGCTCGACAAACTTTTTGGTATCGCCTGAAGTGAAGAGGCGCGTGAGCACCGGAAATGCCGCAAGCGAATAGCTTACGCCGATGATGGAGAGCGGCACGGACTGCAGGTTCCAGGAAAAATTGAAGATGGAGATGGCGCCGCCGGTAAGCGTACCGGCAAGGACGACCAGGAAAAACTCGGCGATTTCATTTGAAGAGATGGTAATCGTGCGCGGCAAAGAAATGAGCATGACTTTTTTTGCGGTCTTGAAGTTGATCGGAAAATGAAGCCTAGGAAACAGGGATTTGTGCCAGACGAACGGAACCTGGATGAAGAAGTGCAGGAATGCGCCGATAGCCACACCCCATGCAAGGCCTTTGATGCCGACGCCCGGGATCGGATACAGGAAAAGCGCGCCGAAAATAATGCCGAGGTTGTAGAACAGCGGGCTGATGGCGTAGATGAAGAAGCGCTTATATACCTGGGTGATGCTAGCCAGGAAATTGGAGAAGCCGAGGAAGATCGGCGACAGAAGCATGATGCGGGTCATCGAGATGAGGGTAGGAAAATCCTTGCTGAACGAAGGGAAAAGCACTTTGAGCAGGAACGGGGTGAAGATCCAGGCGACAATCGCTACCGAACCGATAACAAGAAAAAATGCGCTGAACACCGCATCGATGAATGCCTTGGCTTCCTTTTCGCTGCTGTCTATCTTCTCCATCAGGAACGGAATGAGGACGGAAATGGAAACCATCGAGGCAATGGCAACGAAAATGAAATCCGGAATCCTGAACGCGGCGTAATAAATATCCAGGCTGTGCAGCATTTCCCCGAACTTGTATGCAAGCAACCTGTCTCGGACCAAGGCGAGAACCTGCGAAAAGATCGCGAACCCGCCAAGCAAATAGGCCGCCTCGTGAAGGCCGCCTATTTCTTTTCCGATAAAGTTAAAAAACCGCTTTACCATGAGTGATTACTGATTTGCCGTCGCTGCCGGAGGGCTCGTCTTGTCTTTTATAGGCGGTGTGGGGCTCTTGTCGGGCTTGGGGTTTCCGGTATTGGCAAGCGGATCGCGACCCGCTTTGAGATTTGCAATAATATCGTCGACTTCTCCGGAAGTTGGATTGGTTGTTTTGATGCTTTCAAACTGGGCGATGGCGTTTGGCGTATCTCCGAGTTTGTAATACGAGAGGCCGAGGAAATATTTTGCGTTGGCGTAGTCAGGACTCAAAGTAACAGCCTGAACGAGTGCCGATGCCGCGCCCTGGTAATCCTTGTAATTGTAGCGCAGGAGGCCGAGCTGGAAGTAGATGCCGGCATCGTTCGGGTTGGTGTAAGTAAGCGCTTCTACCGACTGGATCGCACTCTTCAAATCCCCTTCGGCGATCTGGATCTGAGCGAGAAGATAGATGGCATCGGTGTAATCATTTTTAAGCTTGAGCGCTTCTCCGATGTCGGCTTTTGCCGCTGCGGTATTCTTGTGGGCGACTTCAAGCTGGGCCATGGCCAGGAATATAGCCGGGTTTTGCGGATTCAAAGTGCGTGCCTGGTTATACGCAGCCATAGCCTGTTCGTATGCCTTGTCGGCATTGAACGGCACGACGGAAGCCGAGACGCTGCCGATCGTCATCCAGTTGAGGTAGTTGGTATTGTCGCTTGCATTGGCAGCCGCGGAGGCAGCAACGGCAGTTGAGAGGTCGGCCTGGAATTGGCTCTTGAGCGAATCCTGAGCGAGCGTGTTCTGCTGCACAAGCGCATT
Source organism: Candidatus Tayloriibacteriota bacterium (assembly GCA_029288535.1). Taxonomy (GTDB): domain Bacteria; phylum Patescibacteriota; class Minisyncoccia; order Phycocordibacterales; family JAKAEA01; genus JARIGY01. The sequence continues at coordinate 3,678 of JARIGY010000036.1, forward strand.
GATCTTGAGAAGGTTGAGCTGCGACAGTGATCGGTAGTAGAAGTCGTTGGCGCTCAGGTTTATGGCACGGCCAAGGTCGGCTTCGGCTGCCGGGACATTGCCGCTCACGTTGGCATCAGCCAGCGCTTTGTTGTAGAAGATCGAAGCCATATACCGCTTGCCCATATCGTAGCCGAAAACGACAACACCGAGCATGAGGCCGATAAGCACCAGCACCGACACGAAACTCGTTGCCGGATTCTTAACGATGTCGTAGGTTTTTTGGACGATAACCTTGCTCTCGATTGCCGAAGCGAAGAAGATGCCGGTAAATGCAAACGTGATCACAAGCAGGGCTGCAGACGGCACATGGATGACCGCAAAGATCCACAGGTAAAGGCTGATGATAAACGAAGATATCGACAAGTACATGCTGAAGCTATCGTCTATTCTTCTGAAAAGCACTTTGAAACCGAGGTAGAGGAAATAGCCGAGGAAAACGATCCAGGCGAGGAAGCCGACGATGCCGGTCGTTACGAGTAGCGTAGGAATGAGGCCGATGCCGTAATTGAAATCGGTCGCCCAGAAAGGCGTGTTGTTGACGATGGCAGGCTTGGACAGAAACCACTGGTTGAGAAAGCGGTTTGGACCGACACCAAAGAGAGGGTGATGGCGGAGAGAGTCTTTTGCAACAAGAAATGTACTCGTCCATGAAGGGCTGACTTCGACGTTATTGACCGCAAACCGGTTGAGGAAGCTCAGGCCGAGATCGGAAGAAAGCGTGCTGTAGACATTGCCTTTTATGAGAGCGAACACGAAGCACACGATAAGCACGACGAGCGAGATAACCGGCACCGCCCGCTTGCCTGCCGTAGTCGCGACTGGGGACATTTCCGGCTGGCGCGCTTTGTTGAAAGAGAAATTGTAAATGAAGAAGATAAGCGCGAAGATGCCGAGAATGTACCAGACGGCGGGAAAACTGATGACGCTGAGAAACAGCAGCGACACTGCCAAGACCGCGATGCTTGCGATCCGGAGCCGGCGCGGCATGCGCAGCAGCTCAAGGGAAATGAAGGAGAAAAGGGCGACAGCGCCGAAGTATACGCCGAGGTCGTTCCAGTTGCCGAGCAGGTTGTCGGTCGCGCTGGTGAAAATACCCATGGTCAGGACGCCCGGACCGAAGAGAAGGCGGATGAACTGGTATAGGGCGATCACAACGAAAGAAGCGAGGAACGCAAGGTACGCATAGGCGGCCCGGCGGCGATTCACGAATGTATTTGAAACGAGGAAGACAAACACCGCCATGGCGGCAATGAAGGCGAAGGTGCTTATTTCAAAGCCCTGGCCGACAAGCGACACTACCTTTGCCGGGGAAAAAAGTGCGGCAATGAGGTAGGTCAGGACGATCCCCCCAAGGGCGATGAATACGCCGTGCCGGGAATATGAAAGCTTGCCGTTGTTAAGCCGGCCAATGACCCAGGCGAGAAGCGCGGCGATGATGCCGACATAAAGGATGACGACTTTGGTAAATTGAAAAGGAACGATGTTCGACGGTATGAAAAATACCGGTACCAGGAAGATCATCGCGATGATGATCCAGGCGGACATTTTGTCAGCGAATGATTCGCCGGCCGCCATCGGCATACTGCGTTGTGTTTGCTCTGTCTCCATAAAATACATTCCCAAAATTATTGATAAGGTATGCTGTCTATTATAGTAGATACGGAGCGTAAAGCAACGCACAACCAAACAAAAACTGCCCCTGTAGGAGCAGTCTCTGATATGCTTTGCATCTATAAGCCGAATTCTGTTGTCGATAACCATCTATCTGGGCCTTGTGTTGCCACAAAGCTCAAGCGGCACTCCTTGTCTCGCCGAAGCTATGTAATAGCGCAGGCGGATCCGTCTTCGCTGTTGCACAGCTTCGACGAGACAAAGCACGGCCTTGCACCGAGGTAAGGATTTAGCCGTTTCACCGTAGCCTTGGCGGAGGTCCTCCGAAGCTTGCGCGAAGGAGGATTCGCCTTATAACTACGCTCGCCCTTCTTCGCATAAAGCTCCGAAGGGCGGTTGAAACTTTTCAGTTTCAACCGTTTCTGTTCGCACCTCGTACGTTGCCGTAGACGGGCGTTACCCGCTACCCTTTTTCCCTGCCGTAGCAAAAGCGGCGGCAGGGTGCCAGTGTTCGGACTTTCCTCATCCCATTACTTTCCAATAATGGGCGCAGTTATCCGATGCAGAGCATGCATAACTATACCATTATTTTAGAAGATTTGCAAAAACGTTCCTATTTTTAATGCCCCGGTTTTTAATAAAATAACTTTTTGATTATTTCTCCAGAAAGACATTTTTGTAACGAGCGTATAATTGACCTCAGGGTTCCGCGATCAAGTTCATGATGGAGCGGTACAGTAATAAAAATATAACTACTGTTAACCAAGCAGACGAGTCGAACATGACTACCCTTCTGCCGCACTACTTTGAATCCTTGGTTTGTAAGTATTGCAATGAGATCATCTCCTGAAATCCTGCGAAGCTTAGGCATGAATTTCTGAATAGTCGATATTCATCATAATAGGAGGCAACTCAGATTTACTGCCATTAGAATTTTCTTCGAACGTAAGCTCAGTTGCTTCACGAATATTACCGAGGAGATCTTCAAAGGTCTTACCTTGAGTATGGATGCCAAAATCGTCGGCAGCAGCGACATAAAAGCCATCCTCTCCTTTTGAAACTTTAAAGGTAACGATTTTGTTCATATCTATATAATACATAAAAATACAGGAAATTAAAGCTTTTATGTATAGCAGTATAGACGTTGGCGATGAATTTTTCTTAAAGAAAAGTTCAAGAGTAGTTAAACTACGGCGTTGTAGAGCTTGCGGTTGCGGATGGAGTAGTCGAAGCATCGCTTACCGTTGTTGTGTTTGTCGTTGGAACTGTGCTGGTATTGGCAGTTGATGTGGTTGTGGCAGCTGTTGCCGTGTCCGGAGTCGAAGTCGAGACCGGAGTCGTGGTGGTTGAATCCGAAGGTCCGGTTGTGGATGGTCCGGTGATTATAGCCGGTGTCGATGTTGCCGGGTCCTGGGCGAGAGTATCGGTCGAGGTGGCATCCGTTGAAGACGCAAGCGCAGGTTTCGTTCCATCTTCAGTGAGGATCTGTTCTACCATCTTGCGGATATCCGCTTTTGCATCGGCTGGTGTCTGCTGGCTTGCAGGGATGGATTGGGATCGGCCTGAAGTATCGGCATCCGCAAATGCGGCAACCTGATTATTTTTCTGATCATCCGACGGTTGCGGCGGCACGACAGGGACATAGCCCTGAAAAACCTTGGCGCTCGGACTCAGCATGCTGCCGATAAGGCCCGAGTATTGGGTGGCGACGACTTTTTGGGTAATGCCTTTCTGCCGTTCGATACTTTGGACATTTTTGAGATACGCGAGCTGGCTGTCTATGATATTGCCAAGCTGGCCAGAAACAAAGACACCGAGATCGTGGCCTGCGAGCGCAGCCTTAGAAACGTTCAGGCTTTTAGTGAGCGGGACATCGCGCCAGACAAAATCCTGAAGAGCGATCGTGGTGTATGAATAGTCGACATAATAGTTGTCGGCATCTTCGGTGACATTGTTGATCTTGAGATTGGCGTTGAAGCGGTCTAGATCCGCATTGATGATATACGAATTGTCGATCGAGCGGACGGTATCTTTTTTTGAAATAATACTGTCCTGGACAGCGGGAGTAGCGGCAAGCGTGACGCCCGAGCCGAGGAGTACCGCCATGAGCGCGAGGGTGAAAAAGTTATTGTATTTTATGAAGGAAATAAATTTTTTCATAGTTCTAGAATAGTATCTGTCTAGTATACCACGGCAGAGGCTACGGCAGGTCAATGGAATTCCACAGGGTCTGCCAATCGGCAAACGGCGCGATATTTTCCTGAAACTGCATATGGAAAGCGAGGGCCGGGATCGGCGTAAACAGCGTCACATCGCCGCGCCAGACTTTATCCACCGTGACATTTTCCTGAATATCGGTGAAGCCGGCATAATTTTCTCCATAGTGGGTGTGGAGCATGTACACATCCCAATGCCGGAGAAAAGCGGCTTTGGAAAGCATGAACGAACTGGTGGAAAAAAGATTGGTGCGCCAATGGCGGTGGCGGCCAAGCACGATGCGGCACGGTTCAAGCCAGGCAGGCCGGTAGGCATCCGGGTCATCGTTGGCAAGCAAGCCGACTTCCCTGCCGCCGAGATTATTTTTAAAATCACCATACGCTTCGAGCATTTCGGAAATGGCATTGGGAAAATGCAGATAATCGTCCTCGATGAAATACAGTATGTCGCGGCCAAAATCCCGCGCGTATTCATAGCAGGCCAAAAGCGAAGCGCCGTGGCCTTTCGCTTCAAGATGAACGAGCGAAGCCGGATGCAAAGATGTTGCCAAAATCCTCTTGAGGCCGGCAATGCAGGATTCGGATGAATGATCGTCCACTACCGTGATGCGGATATCGTGGCCTTTGGCCTCATTGGCCGAGCGGATAAGCGAGGCTGTGCATTTGAAAATAAGCTCTTCTTTCGAGTCGGTGGCGAAACGCCGCCCGGCGTGCAGGTTGCCGAGCGAGTGTGTCCGTAAAATAATATCGAGTTGCATAGAAGTTACAGTGGCGTACCCGTATCATTCCATAGTTTCCGCCAATCGACAAACGAGTTGTATTCTTCCGGAAAACGCAAATGAACGGCAAGAGCCGGGATAGGATTGAAAAGCATGACCGGCCCTTTCCAGACTATGTCGATCGTCACTGTTTCCTGATTTTCCGGGCCTTTGCCGTAGTCGGAAAATTGCATGTAGATATTCCAGTGCTTTATAAGAATATTTTTTGAAATCATGAACGTACCCAAAGAACCGGTGTTGGTGCGCCAGTGGCGATGCGTGCCGAGCACGATGCGCGAAGGCTCGATCCATTCCGGCCGATAATTGTCCGGGTCGTCGTGCGGCACGAGGCCGACTTCCCTGCCGCCAAGATTCTGCCGGAAAAGCCCGTAAGCGCTTATCATCTCGGAAATAGCCGAAGGCACATGCAGATAATCGTCTTCGACAAAATAGATCGTCTCCCGACCGAAGTCTTTTGCGTGCTGATAGCAGGCTTTGAGCGAAGCGTTGTTGCCGGCGCCAGCAAGATGAATGAGCGTCGACGGGCACGCGCATCTGGCTATGATTTTCTCCAAACCAGCGAGGCACGAGCTAGAAGAATGGTCGTCAATTACCGCAAGCGCAATATCATTTCCTGCGGTGACGGCTCTGTTTATAGAATCAACAAGCGACGCGACGCATTTTAAAACGATCTCTTCCTTCGGCACCTGCAACAGCCGCTCGCCTTTGTGCACATCGCCAAGCGAATGCGTCCGCAAAATAATATCGAGTTTCATAAAAATTAAACGCCCGTCCAGCCTTCGCCGCGGCCGGGCTTGACGGCCCGCGCCAGCATTTTGACTTCGAGGCAGACGTTGTTTTCATGGTCGAGCAGGCTTTGTGCTTTTTCTTGGGAAAGCGCGCCGGAAGCCAGGGCATTTTGGATTTCCGACACGAAAACATATTCGAGCTTTTCCAAGGCGAAATCGATATGGTTCATCAGGCCGAGCTTGGTTTCCTGACCGCCCCATTTTGCAAACTCGATGTTCCGGGTCTGGTCGAACATGGCGATGCCGATAGGCGTCACAGCCCGGACATGGGTCGGGTCATGGACGAAATTGTCATGCCGCCAATGCGGCACAGTAACGAATATTTTGGCGTCGGGCTTTGCCACCCGCCAGATCTCCCGCCAAATGCCGAGATAGGTTTTCGGGTCCTTGCCGAGGTGCTCCATGACGTGGTCGAAGCGCATTTCATCGACCGAGCTGTCCGGCCACGGCCAGGGCAAAGACTCCAAGTCCACCACCTGGTCGGGTTTGGATTCAGGCGCGCTGTCGACATTGACATACCCTTCGATTTTATTGAAGCCAGAGCCGAGATTGAGTTTCATGAAAAGTTAAAGTATTTAAAATATTACAATTTTACGTACCGGGTTCCTCGTCCCAAGCCGATCCGCTCAACCAGCTTCAAAGAGACAAGCCGTGAAAGTGCCTGCTTGATAGTCACATCGGGAATATGCGGCGACTTTCCTTTTATGTCGAGAACGGAAAGCGGTTCTCCCGCAAAAAGCGCGTAGATCTCGACCTGGCGGCCGGAAAGCAATTTGGTCGGATCGTCATTTTCCATGAGCTCTTTCGCCTTCTGCGCCTGGGTGAGAAGCGTATCTAAAAAGAAGTTGAGCCACTCGCCTATGTTTTCATTTTCTGTCTTATGATGTTTCTGCGTCTGGCGAAGCGAGGCATAATACGCATCTTTCCTTTCTTCAATAATTTCTTCAAGCGAAACATAGGGAATATATTCATATCCCGCCTGGAGAAGAAGCACGTTGGTGAGAGCGCGGGAAAGCCGCCCGTTGCCATCAGTAAACGGATGGATAGCGAGAAACTCAAAAATGAAATTGGCAATGACGAGCAGAGGATGAAGTTCCTTCTCGGACAATGCTTCATTGGCCCAGTAAAGCGCATCGTCCATCTCTTTTTTCGTAAGCCATGCCTCCGTCGGCTTAAAGATAGTCACTTGCTCCCCTTGCTTATTCCTGGCAACAACAAGATTCTCATGCGTCTTATATCTGCCTTTATGCAGTTCGTCTTTCTTTGAGTAGCGAAGCAGGATTTCGTGAAAGGTGAAAATGGTTGATTCGGAAAGTTTGAATGTAGCCCAATGGTCAAACACCCTGCCCAGAAGGTCGGCATAGCCCGCGACCTCTTCCTCATCCCGATTTTCAGGAGGATTCGACTTGAGCGATTTCAAGAAGCGTTCAATTTCCTCATCAGTCATTTTTACCCCTTCAATGCGCGTAGAAGCACCCGTACTTGTGATGATAACGGACTTCTTGAGTCTGCCCAGAATCTGAGGATTGATTGCAAGACCGCCGCGCCAAAGGCCTTTGAGTTCATCAATTTTCGTTACCTTTCCTACGATTTCGGACGTAAGAGGTATTCTTTTTTCGAATCTTTCTTTCATATATATGCTGTATAAACGATTATATATGATTATATATGATTAGTCAAAACACTAAGCTGTGGAACGTTATATAGAGCTCCACCTTACAAAAACTCGCACACCTACATAATACCGAAACTTGAGTTTGAGCTTGGACCCGAAGCTACACTTGTCCAGCCCGTACTTGTGCCGATCTGTACCGGACTTGATGTTCCTGGCATTTTATTATCGCCTATTTCACCAGAATTTCTATCTCCCCATGACCAGAGCGAGCCGTCGGTTT
>JARIGY010000040.1 GCA_029288535.1 Candidatus Tayloriibacteriota bacterium
GTGCTTGGCAATAGGGTCGTTGATCTCCATACGGAGATTATATCAGAGGCGGTTCAAATAAAAATAAATTTCCTATTTCACCACCACCGTGCCTCGCGTTGCGGGGTTCAGATGGTTGTGGTACCCCCAGCTGCCCACTCTGGTAAAGGTGAAGCTGTAGCTGCCGCCGCTCACCGCCGCGCTTTTTTCGTCGAAGCCCGGGTAGTCGGTGTGGGTTGGGTGGGGATCTGAGGCGACCCACATTCTGCCTTGGGAATTGTTGGTGAAGACGACAGTGTCGCCGGCGTGGATGGTGATGCTTGCCGGGCTGAAGCCGGAGTCGGTCAATGAAACGTTTGCAGTTTTTTTAGAATTGCCTATAGGCTGGGTATTGTCGGCAAATTGACCCGGCAGCGTCGTAGTTGTCGGCGCTGTGCCGCTCGCTATTTTCCAAATGAAAAAGATGATAGCTATGATAATGATGACGATGATTGCGATGGTTATGCCCCGGCCTCCGCGCGGGCTGTTTGTTGTCGATTGATTTTGATCGGTGTCCATGTGTTTTGCGCTCAGTTGCTAATGAATACAGTATACGCCTTTCCTTTTTGCAATAAAACCTTCCTGTTCGAGCGCGGCCAAGTTTGCGGTGATTTTTTCTTCTTCACTTTCACTACGAATATGTTTTCTGATCTGTGCGAACGTAGCGGGCTGTTCCGCAATGAAATGCAGGAGCTTGGCCCGAAGCTCGCGGTTCGAACCTTTGAATGACGTTTGCCTGGCGTAGTGCTTACTTTGCCTGCCGAGGTTGCCGACAGTTTTCTTGAGCATCGCGCCATAATCCATGAGGGCGTAATACCACTCGCGAGGATTTTCTTTGTCCAAAGTTTTTTCTACGAGCTCCAGGATTTCTTTGTCATGAATCTGCCCGTGACTTTTAAAGAAGAAATGGATATACACCGTTCTGATATTTGTTTCTATGATGGGTATCGGCTTATTGAACGCAAAAGCCATGATAGCGCCCGCAGTGTAGGGGCCGATGCCGGGCAGCTCCAGGATATCCTCATATTTTTTTGGAAATGCGCCGTGGTATTTTTCCGTTACTATTTTTGCAGCCCGCTGCAGGTTGAGCGCCCGGCGATTGTAGCCCAGGCCTTTCCATTCGGTCAGGACTTTTTGCAAAGGCGCTTCGGCCAGGCTTTCGAAGGTGGGGAATTGCCGGAGCCAGCTTTCGTATTTTGGCACGACCCTGTCCGTCTGGGTCTGTTGCAGCATGATCTCGGAAACCAGGATTTTATAGGGAATGTTCTGTCTGTCCTGCCGGAGTTTCAGCACAGGCGGACGCCACGGAAAAGCACGCTTATTTTTGCCGTAATAGTCAAGAATGGTTTTCTGAAAGGCTTTTCTCGTCATTACGTCAGTGTATATGAAAGTTATGCACAGGACAAAGACCCGAAGCTATTCTGGCCGAAAGAGGCCTATGCTATACTAGGAAAGTTAATCAATATATAAAGATCTACTTACATGCAAACCGAAACATCATCAGAGTCAACAGTAGAAGTGCGAGCGGCAAAGATGCCTTTTGTCTGTCCTACCGACCCGGCCGAGCTTGAGCAGTGCGACGCCTGCCAGTAAAGTATTCAGAGAATATTTTTTTAAACTAAAACCGCTTTGAGATAAACTCAGAGCGGTTTTTATTCTAAACGGAGCACCTGGAGGCTGTTTAAATTTATTTCTTCACTTCTCAGCCTGATGCAAAATATCAAATCTCACAATGCTAACAAATACTGAAAGCAATATAACTATTTCAGTCACCATGCCAGCATATGACCCGACGATAAGGTTATAACCAAACCAAAGCGGACGAGGGACAAGTATAATAAATCTAATGGTTCGAGGATTCTTCTGCCATACGGCGATTGCTCCAAAAATCTGCGCAATGATAGGAAATATATCCGGCACACTCTTAAGTGTTAATGCTCCCGTGAGCACATATGCAACAATAAAAAGATAAGGCCAAAAACTCTTTTTTGCCCACAACGCCGTCTCTTTTTTAAATGAGACAAAAACAACTCCGGCTTCAATCAGATTCATAAGTGCTCCGGTCCATGCACCAAGCAAACTATAATGCAGGACGAACAGGAGTAAGCCAACAAACATCACAAGCAATAAAGTAACCCTCTCTTTCTTTTGAAATGAAAGAATAACAAAAATGAGAGCAAGAAAACCGATTCCTTGAATAAGTATTGGATTCATGTGAAAAGTATACTACGAGTTGCGGAGAGAGTAGAATTCGGGAGAAATAGGGTCAGGAGCT
>JARIGY010000056.1 GCA_029288535.1 Candidatus Tayloriibacteriota bacterium
GGGTTTTCATATGCAAAAAGTATACAGATACCAAAAACCCTTTTGCAGTTTCGCAATCCACAGGTTAGGAACAGGTTGCGCTGTAATTTGTTCTACTGCTTGCCGTCGCGTGATGATATAATCCAACCATGGCATACGAGAAGCAAAAACAACCGTTCGGCAAAGTGCAGACAAATGCAGATCGATCGACTCCCTACCTGCGCATTCCGCCCCAGGCTCTTGAAGCCGAGATGGCGCTTCTCGGCTCGATCATGCTGCGACCCGACGTGATCAACGAAGTGATGGACTTCATCAACTCGGAATCGTTCTACTCCGAAAAGCACCGCGTCGTTTTCAAGTCGATGATGGAACTCTTTTCCAAATCGAATCCGATCGACCTGCTTTCGCTCTCTTCGGTTCTCCGCGACAAGGGAACGCTCGACAATATCGGCGGCGCGGCATACCTTACCGAGCTTGTAAATACCGTGCCGTCTGCCGCCAACGCCAAGCATTACGCGGAAATAGTCCAGCGCAAAAGCATCATGCGCAACCTGATCAACTGCTCCGAAGACCTTTCCCGCCTCGGCTACGACGAATCAGGCGCGCTCGACGAGATCCTCGACCAGGCCGAAAAGAGAGTGTTCGAAGTGACCAACTTTTCTACTTCACATAGATTCATTCAGCTCAATGAAACGTTGCATGAAGCGTGGGACCGCTTGGACAGACTGCACAAATCCAAAGACGCGATGCGCGGCATCCCTACCGGCTTCAAGGAGCTCGACAACATGCTTGCCGGCTTCCAGCGTTCCGACCTCATCATCCTCGCCGCCCGGCCTTCGATGGGAAAGACTTCGCTCGCGCTCGACATCGCCCGCCAATCGGCGATCAACCACGGCACGCCAGTCGGCATCTTTTCCCTTGAAATGAGTTCGCAGCAATTGGTAGACCGCATGCTAGCCGCCGAAGCCCGCGTCGATTCGTGGAAACTGCGCACGGGTAAAAACATCGTCGAAAACGACTTCGACGCGATGCGCGCCGCTATCGACAGGCTTTCCAAAGCGCCCATCTTCATCGACGATCAGCCGGGCTCCAACATTCTGAAAATGCGCTCGATCGCTCGCCGTCTGAAAAGCGAAAAAGGCCTTGGCATGATCGTCGTCGATTACCTCCAGCTCATGATGCCGACCACAAGCAAATACAACGACAACGTCGTGCAGCAGGTGACGGAAATTTCCCGCTCGCTCAAGCAGCTTGCCCGCGAGCTTGAAGTGCCTGTGCTCGCCCTCTCACAGCTTTCCCGAGCCGTGGAACAGCGCGGAGGCAAGCCACGCCTTTCCGACCTTCGCGACTCCGGTTCCATCGAACAGGACGCCGACGTGGTCATGTTCATCCACCGCGAGGACAAAGTCCTGCGCGAAGAATCGACCAAGCCGAACATCGCAGAGATAATGATCGAAAAGCACCGCAACGGCGCGACCGGTTCAATCGAGCTTTACTTCGACGCCAACAAGACCACTTTCCTCTCTATCGACAAAAACTTCGGCGGCATGGCCAAGAGCAGCAATGATGATTTTTAAATAAAAAAGAACCCCTTTTCTCATAGGGGTCCGACTTTCGAAACGATATTCCTATCCGCAAGGCCAGCCTCAAGATAGCCGGCTACCCAGTTCGACAATGCCGTCAAGCGTGGATAATCATAAAAATCTTCCGGGTAAATGAGCAGATTCGCCTGGGCGCACCTTCTCTTACTTTCGGAATGGTCGAGGGTCAAATCAAAGGTCACAACAAGATCGGGGTTCGAAGAAACTGAAAAGAAACCATCGATCCCATAGAAGAAATCGGATATCATTCCGAGCGAGCTGTAAAGCCTTAGATCTGGTTTCTGCCTATTCGATAAGCATTCCCTTACATGGAAGAACATCAGCCGGCTTAGGTCGGTAGAGCCTCGCTCCGGGTCCCACTTCTGCTTTACCTGGCTTTTGCGCGCCCCCTCAACACTTTCCCACACATCAAGATTCAGCTTCCGCATATCAGCCAAGATAGCCTGGCTAAAATTGGACTCGATACCGAAGAATTCCTTCTCAAACTCATGTCCATTCAGGTACCGAGGGTTTGGTACTTTGAGCACCGCAGCCTCCTTTCTCGCTGGTTAAGGTTCTGCTTACGATATTAAACAAATTCGGCTATATGTCAAATGTTAGCCAATCTGCAATCTGGTTTTGACCAAGCGCATATCGTCTTCGGTTTTTGAAATCCTGTTTTCGTGATTGTTGATAAACTTGCCTTCGATAATGCCTAGGCGGTCATCTATTTCTGCAATATCTGCTTTAACTTCCTTTATATCCCCTTTAAGTTCCTTAAAACCTGTACCCACCTTTTCCTCGATACTGTCCATGCGCTTTTCGAGATGTGCAAAAGATTTGTTCATCATCCCTGCCAGCTGATCGATGGTAATTTTTTCACCGAGTTCCATAGTGTTGCTATTATAAACGTTTATAAAGCACAAGTCTAACAGAGCTGGATAAAAAATTTTGATAAAAATAAAATAAAGCTATTATACTGCTTTCTCCAGCCCCGTATCCGGGCTTGAAGCTGTACCGGCCAAAATGCCGCCATCGATGGAGAGCTCCGAGCCTGTAGTATATGAAGATTCATCGGACGCAAGAAACAGCACACTGTATGCCACCTCTTCCGGCGTACCGAAGCGCTTCATCGGGATATCCTTGGCGAGCTTTTTATGATTCGCTTCAAAAGCCTCTCCATCGCCGAGCATCGCCTTCCACATGCCGGTCATGATCGACGCCGGCTGCACCGAGTTGCAGCGGATATTGTAGCCCTGCTGCGCGCAGTACAGTGCGACTGATTTCGTGTGGTTGCGCACAGCAGCTTTGGTAGACGCATAGCCGACAGCGGTCGGCACGCCGACCACGCCCGAACGCGACGACATATTTACAATCGAGCATTTTTGATTTTTATTCTCTTTCATGAGCTGTATCGCGTATTTGCAGCCCAGGAACACGCTGTCGAGATTTATCTTATGTAACAACTGCCACTGGTCGAGCGTCGAATGTTCCGGATCCTGCAAACCTTTGCCCATTATTCCCGCGTTATTTACGAGAATGGCAAGCCCGCCGAAATCGGCTTTTATCCTAGCCATTGCGTCCTGCCAAGCCTCTTCCTTACTGACATCAAGCATGAGAAAGCTGCCTCCGATCTCTGCCGCGGTCTGCCTGCCAAGCGTTTCATTCACATCGGCAACTATTACATTCGCGCCTTCTTTTGAAAGAAGCGTCGCAATAGCCTTGCCGATACCGTCCGCCGCGCCGGTCACCAGCGCGACTTTTCCTGCCACCCGTCCATGCTTTTTTTCCATATGAAAGTAGTATACAATAGTTTCACCGTATGAACCCCATCCAGAAACTTACCGATTATTTTGCCGAATTTCCCGGCATCGGCCCGCGACAAGCCAGGCGCTTCGTCTATTATCTCCTCACCCGCAACCAAAACCACATCGACGAGATTGCCAAGCTTATGGGCACGCTCAAAAGCCAGGTCCGGATCTGCACTTCATGCTATCGGTTTTTCCAATCCGAAAACCGCGACGCGACGCTCTGCGATATCTGCAGCAGCCGCAACCGGGACAACGCCCTCCTGGTCATAGTATCCCGCGATGTCGACCTCGAAAACATCGAACGCGCCCACGTCCATTCCGGCAAATATTTCGTGCTCGGCGGCGGCGTGCCGATCCTCGAAAAGGAGCCCGAAAAAAGGATCCGCAGCAACGAGCTTCTCCGAACGGTCCAGACACGGGCTGAAAAAGGAGAACTCAAAGAAATAATCCTGGCTCTCAACGCGACGCCTGAAGGCGAGAATACAGCGGAATATGTCGAATCCCTTTTGAAGCCGATCACCTCTTCCTCGAATATAAAGGTTTCCCATCTTGGCCGCGGCATTTCGACAGGCACCGAGCTTGAATATTCCGATGCTGATACGATCAAGAATGCCTTGAACAATAGAAACTAACCGAAAATCAAAATAAAATTAAAGTATAAAAAAGGTCGACCGGAAAAATCCACAGCCGACCTTGTTAGCCCAACCCCTTTTGAGTTGACTTGAATGAACGAGCGGGAGAGGACAAATCATACTTATGGTTCCTCCTTAGGGTGAATATCCAGTTCTTTCAGCAATTCCAAGACGATTTGCAATCGAACAGCATCGAGATCGAGATCGACATCTGCAGGACACCCTTCATTTGCCATACATCCATGTTCGGCAAATGCTTGGCGCACGCGACAGTCAATCTCAAAGTTGAGATCCGTTCTGATCTGTTGCAAGCGGCTGGAATTATTCGGATTACACTTCCGGCCATCCTTTATACAGCCAGGATCGGGAGTGATTCCGCGCATAGCACACCACCTTACCCACATCTTTCAATAGTACAGTCCTGACTACTCCTTTTCGCCGGGCGGCATATTGAAAGATCCTGATCTATTTTAACCCATTAAAAAAGTGCGTCAACAGAATACTTGACAGTTATCCCCAAGCTGAGTTTTATTTTGCATAAAAAAGAGCCGCCAGATCGTCTGGACGGCTCTTCCTGGCAGAGGTCAAACCTACTGCTAGGCGGAAGGGTTACTCCTCCCTAAGGCTCGAGTAAGCCTCTTACGCTCCAACTGCTCTGCCAGCTCTTCAGCCCTTAAATCGCTGGCGGTTTTGCTCAAGTACCGGTCGATGCCCGATGGGGTGCAACACCCCTCGCCGGACATGCGAGCCTCTGCATCCTGAGCTTCCAATAAAAACGGAGGAACTGGAACTGAAACCTCTCCCTTTCCCAACTCACTCGGGACGAGGTTTCGTAGCATCTGAACACGCTCCTTTCGAAGTAAAAACGCGCGGTTCCTATGTAATTATATCCTGCAGAGTATTGCCGTCAACCCAACAAAAAACCGCTTTTTGAGCGGTTTTTCATATGAGTTAAAGGGTTATGCGAGAGAGTCGATCTTTACTTTGAAGAATGGCTGTCGGTGGCCGTTTGATTTGAAATAGCGGGACTTTTGCTTGTATTTGACGACGACAACCTTGGCCGCTCGGCCGATAACTTCAAGAGTGCCGGTAACCTTGGCGCCTTTGATGAAAGGAGTGCCGACAACCGTGTCAGAACCGCTGTCTGTAAGGAGAACCTGGTCGAAGGTGATCTTGTCGCCTTTTTTGAAGTCGCCGGTGATCTTCTCGATAGTGACCATGTCGCCGACCGAGACCTTATATTGCTTGCCGCCTGTGTGTATTACTGCAAATTCCATAGTGGTATCTATTTTACATAGTTTCTTAAAATATGCAAGGGATTTCACTTTTACCATTGAATTAGTGCTACAATAATTTAATGCTTCAATATCTTGTTATTCTGGGAGCTCTACTCTCTTTGCTTGCTTCTTTTTCTTACATACATTCTATGTTTAAAGGAGAAGCCAAACCAAACCGCATAAGCTGGCTGATGTGGGCAATTGCACCTTTTATCGCAACCTGGGCAGGCTTTTCAAGCGGAGTTCGTTGGGCAATATTGCCAGTATTCATGTCTGGATTTTCTCCGTTTCTTATATTCCTTTTTTCATTCATAAGTAAAAAAGCCTACTGGAAACTCGAGGCTTTTGATTATATGTGTGCATTGTTTTCAGGTTTTGCCTTGGTTCTCTGGACACTTACAAAAAATGCGGACATCGCAATTATTTTTGCCATTTTAAGCGATGGTGCCGCAGCTATTCCAACCATATCAAAATCATGGACAAATCCAGAAACGGAAAATATGTTTCCATTTGTTGGAGGCCTGTTTAGCGCGATTGCGGCTTTCTTTGTAATACAAGAATGGAAATTTTCAGCATATGCATTCTTAACCTACTTGGTTATTGTAAACATAATCCTGCTCATATCTATCAACAGAAGAAAATTATTTGTCAAAATTAGTACCGGAAATTTATAGGGCTTTTTACTCTTCCTCCCTGTCCGGTTTATCGATGGCGAGGGCTTCAAAATCGAGCGATTCGCCGGTGATGCGCAGAATATCCTTATCTATTTTCTTAAACTCTTTTCCTGAAGCGTTGAAGTGGTTGACGACCGTACCAAGCGCGTTGCCGAGCTTGCCATGCGACTCTTCGTAGGTTTTCAAGTGCTTCTGAAGCTCGCCTACATTCTTGATGATGCTTTTGACTGAGTCTTCGATCTGCATTGCTTTCAAGCCCTGCAAAACCGTCTGCAGGTAAGCTAGAAAAGAAGTCGGCGAAACGATAATGACGTGGTATTTACTGGCCGCTCTTTGGATGAGATTATCGTTGTCTTCCACCAAAGCGCCGATCTTGCTTATCAGCAGGTCATAATAGATAGCTTCGTGCGGAATGAACATGAACGCGAAGTCCATAGTGTTTTCCTTCGGCTGGATATATTTTGACGTTTCTATGATTCTGTTTTTGAGATCGTTTACGAATACTTTTTCGAGGCGTTCGCGTTCGGCAGGATCCTTGGCTTCTATGATTCTATTGTAATTTTCCAAGGAGAACTTTGAATCGACAGGAATGATCTTGTCTTTGACATAAACCGCCGCGTCGACAATAGTGCCGTCGGCGAACGCATGCTGCATTTTATAGCTGCCGGGCGGAAGGACGTTTTTCAAAAGCGTTTCCAGATAATATTCGCCGAGCACGCCGCGCTGCTTGGGGTTTTTGAGCATGTCGCCGAGGCTCTGGAGCTGGTCGGCAAAAGAGATCACCTGCTTGTTGGTCTCATCGAGCTTGGTCAGGCCCTGAGTGACATTTTGGATGAGCTTGGCTGATTCGGAAAACTGGTTGCGGACGGAATCATTCATCATCCTGCTGGATTCGGAGATTTTAGAATCCATGACTTTCGAGATATCGCTCATCTTGCCGTCGACTGTGCGATTGAGTTCGTTCATCTGCTG
>JARIGY010000066.1 GCA_029288535.1 Candidatus Tayloriibacteriota bacterium
GTGCGGGGCGCAGTGGAAATAATATCGGTATGGACAGCCGAATCGTTGAAGCCGAGCTTCTTCCAGCCTTCTTTTGAAACTTTTGTTTCATCTCCGGCATAGCACATATGGTAAGACATGCCGACAGCCACATGAGTGTTGCCGTTTACGCCGCCGATGTTTTCGTCAAAAAGCGTATTGGCCATGAACTTGGTGATCTTTGAAAACCGCCGGTCGGTCAGGGAGAATTCGCCAAGCTTGTCGGCGTTCGGCGCGGCGAGCATGTCTTTCAAAACTTTTTCATTCTTGGTCGCGCTGCTTTTTATAACTTTGCCGTTTTTGAATGTAAGCTCGACACCTTCGATGAGCGTGCCATTGTAGTACAGCGGCTGATTGAAACGGATAAAGCCTTCGGTGCCGCGCCAATCGGGCGACGTGAAGATCTCGAAGCTCGGAATGTTTGCGCCGCTGCCGCCCTGCCACTGGCGCTTTTCGCCGATAGTGATCCACAAATCGGCATCAGGGCCGAGAATGTTCACCTTTTCTATTTCAAGCCTATTCAATTTTTCGCGGGTCTTCTCTATTTCGACAAACATTTTCCGCCAAGTTTTGATCGGGTCTTTTTCCTCAAGAAAACACGCATCGCTGATCTGCTGCCAATATTCCCTGAGAGTGAGGCCGGCTTCCTTGGCCATGGCCGGCGTGCCATAGAGCGCCAGCGTCCAGGTGAGCTTGCCCTTGCTTTCTTTTTCATTGCGCAGATCCATATACGGCTTGTACGCGATGTTGTGCTTCATCATCTTGCTCGAATCGATGCCTTCGAGCGGATGCAGGTCGGTTTGCGAAAGTATCACAGCGACATGGTCGGCCTGGCCGACAAGACCCGCAATATATTTATCCGGAAAAAAAGAAAGCTGCTTGTCGCTTGCGCATTCATAAAAAGTCCGGCCATAGCCGAAGCGGTTGGTGTTGTCCGGCAGATAGCGCAGAATAAGATTCCCGCCGGCTTTGTAAATGGCTTTTTCCAACTCAAGAAGAAGCGGCTTGGCATATTCCGGCACGATGAGATACACGGTTTCACCCTTCTTGATTCCCTTTCCGCCGCCCAATGCGAAGTTAACTAAAATATCAGCATAGTTTTCCAGGACTTTCTGCGACGGAGAGAATTCATTTTTCTGCATAGTGTTTGATTATTTCAAAATCTTTTTTAAGTACCGAGCGCATCGAGCCGTTGTAAAGCGCAACCGCCGGATGATACAGCGGGATTATCCTGACTGTACCATATGACGCCCTGGCTTCATATGATTTCCCATGGGCTTTCGAGATCGGCTCGATTTCTTTTTCCAGCCCGAGCCGGCGCATGACATACTCCATGGAAAACCTGCCGAGCGTCGCGATTATACTTGGTTTTATGATATCTATCTGCCTGTCCAAAAACGGCGCGTACATTTCTATCTCGACAGGCGTCGGGTCGCGGTTTGCCGGAGGCCGGTCTTTGACGATGTTGGTGATGTAGACATCGTCTCTTTTGATCCCGGCGCTTTCCAACATCTCGTTCAAAAACTTTCCCGAAGCACCGACAAATGGCCGGCCCTGTTTGGCTTCATTGGCGCCGGGCGCTTCGCCGACAAACATTATAGAAGCGAAATGACTGCCTTCGCCGATGACCGGATGCATTTTATTTTTGATCCGCTCCAAGCACAACGGAGATTCCTTGAGCTCAAGAACTTCATCTCTGATCTTCTTTAGGGCATCAAACCGCTTTTGCTTTTCCTGCTCGGTGGGCATAACGTAAGATTACAAATTATAAAAAAGTTTAATGCAATTCCCTTCATCTTGAATGAGCTCAATTCTCAACGCTTTTTGCGGCGAGAGCCATTGGTAGGCTTTATGTTCTTCAGGATTCAGCGTGACCGCAGGCTCTTCATTCAGACGCAGGTGAAATATATGATACACGAAATCGTAGTCAGGATATCTGACAAAAACTTTTGAACCGAAACTGATCTGTTTTGCTCCCGCCTCAATCCCAGTTTCCTCTCTTAATTCCCGGATAATGGCCTCCTGCGGCTTTTCGGGTTCGTTCAATTTACCTGCAGGAACGCCCCAGGTGCCAGGCTGAGGCTTGTTTCTCTGGCGCTGAAGAAGCAGGATCTTGCCTTCATATTCAACATAGCAATTGACAATATGATATTTTGAATTGAAATCAGCCGGCGCGGTTTTAAAAATCATATTAGTTCACCCCTTTCATCCTATAAGCTTTCTTGATCTTCCAATAAGCATCAGTATCTTCAGACTCATCATTCTTTCTTTTTTTCATGAGTTCGGCCGGATACTTTTTCTTTATCTTATCGAGTTTAGCCTGCATGATTTTTTCCGTGTCGATACCAAGCAGTACAGCCATGTCAAAAGCGTAAATAAGAACATCGGCAAGCTCTTTTTTTATTTCCTCAACTTTTTCTTTATTCATCCTTACTTCCTCAAGAGAAAGATTTTGCCACTGGAATAATTCAAGTAATTCCGCAGCCTCAATACTGATAGATTTTGCGATATCTGCAGGACGAAGGTTATCCCATTTTCGTTCTACCAAGTATTTTTTTACCGCTTTTTCAATTTTATTCATGACAATCTAACTTATATACGGCACGAACGTAAAACCCTCAAATTCGGTTTCAACGACTTCTTCATCAGATACTTTTTCAAATTTAAAAAGAGAATCGCCGACAGGCACGACCATCACGCCACCCTGGGCAAGCTGGAGCAGTAGTTCCACTGGCGCGTCTTCCTTGGTGGGAAACGATGCGCCGGAGATGATGCGGTTGTAGGGACCTTCTTTGTAAAGACCGGTTTCCTTGTCGGCCTGACGGATCTCGACCGGCAGATTCAGCTTCGAATATTTCTTTAGATTAATCTTGCTCTGCTTTACAAGCTCCGGTTTTATTTCCAGACCGATAACCCTGCCCTCAGGGCCGACCATGTGACCCAACAGCGCCGTCACCCAGCCGGAACCGGAACCAATATCGAGCACAATATCGCCCTCCTGCGGGTCGAGAAGCTCGAGCATGAACGCCACGGTCGTCGGCTGGGAAATAGTCTGGCCTTCAAGCGTCGGCAGCGGGTAGTCTTCATATGCTTCGACTTTGTAGTCATCATGGAGAAAATCCTTGCGGTCGATCGCTTTGAACGCGGCTTTGACCTCGAGATTGTCGAAGACTTTGCTTTCTTCCTCAAGATGCCTCATGAGGTCTTCGCGCTTCATGAAAATGTCATCGGGTTCCATGGGGCTATTCTATGGCACCTTCTTTTTTAAGTAAAGCGATCTTTGCGTTTCTGCCGCCCCTGTTATAGTGGCCAATAGCACCGTCGGAACGGATCACCCTGTGGCAGGGAATATTCCTGTCATAATTGGCTTTCATAAATGACCCGACAGCCCGCGCCGCGTTCGGGCTTCCGGCTTTTTCGGCCACCTGCTTGTAGGTCAGGACTTTTCCTTCAGGTATTCTTGAGACTATTTTCAATACTTTTTCTTTGAATGTCATTGTCATTTGCATCCAGTATATACAAAAAATGATGCATAAAAAAGCAGGTCGGTTGACCTGCCAGACAGACTCACACATGAAGTCCAACCTGCCGCATAAGTCCTACCTCCTGCATAAGTTGCGGCGCCCTTTCCTTCCAATCTTCACGAAAACGCATGCTTGCACCGGAATTATTCCAGTGCAATGCCAACTCTTCGAGAGTCGGCTCTCTGCCGATGTCGCACGACCATGCGACCTGAAGCGCGTGCCGGGTATTTTTCCGGTGCTCTTCGCTTCTGATAAGCAATATCTGAGTCCAAAGATACTGCCGTGACCCGGGCGCCAGACCGATCTGCTTTTCCAATCCGCATTGAGCTACAGCAC
>JARIGY010000074.1 GCA_029288535.1 Candidatus Tayloriibacteriota bacterium
CCATGAAAACGACTCGCTTGCACAGAAAGCCGTGAATGCCGGTGCCGATTGGGTTTTGGTCGTGGGGAGAATACCTGAAATCCATCAGGAAAAATGCATTATCGAGCCTCTTACACTTGAAGAATTGGAAACGATACCTAAAGAATTCCGGGTAGTATGGAACAGTCGGGATTTGAAAACCGGCAGATTGAAAACCGAGACATTTGAACAGGCCCGGGCGCTTTTCAAGGGTTGGCTTTGCCAGGCAAGCAACATAACAACCTTTGACGACGTGAAGGAAGGTGTAGATGCGGTTTTGGTTGGTACACACTTGCTGGAATTTATAAAATCTTTAAGAAAAATTTAATAAAATTTTACCCCACACGTCTATACTTTGTGCATTATTCAATTAGTTATATAATGCAATAAAATATGACTCCAGAATTCGAAAATGTAACAATGGATCAGTTGGCGTTGATGACGTATCGCGGATTTAACGACCTAGAGGAAAGACTCGGTAAAAAAATCGATGGAGTTGAAGAAAGATTGGATAAGAAAATAGATGGCGTCGAGTTGCGCTTAACGGAGCAGCTTGACCGTATTGAAAATGTACTTATCCGCGACGACCGGAAAAGAATCGAGCGCATTGAGGACAAGCTTCTGAAAGTCGAAGTGATTCTCGGCAAAAGGCTTTAAAGCAAAAAAATATAGAGCCATTTTCGGTTTTATGCTAGTATAGTTTCCATGAACGATTACATCGTCACTATCGGCCTGGAAGTCCATGCAGAACTCAAAACCAGGACAAAGATGTTCTGCGATTCCAGGAACGACCCGGACGAAAAACGGCCTAACGTGAACATTTGCCCGGTCTGCATGGGGCACCCGGGAACACTTCCTGTCATCAACAAGGAAGCGGTCAGGCATGTGCTCAAAGTCGGCCTAGCGGTCGGCGGCACGCTTGCCGATTTCACCGAATTTGACCGTAAAAACTATTTTTATCCGGATATCCCGAAAGGCTATCAGATTTCCCAATACAAATATCCGCTGGTTTCAGGAGGAAAACTGAGCGGCGTCGCATTGACCCGGGTGCATCTCGAAGAAGATACCGGCACATCGCTCCATGATGAAGGCGACTACAGTTTGGTAAATTACAACCGGGCCGGCGTGCCGCTTATGGAGCTGGTGACAGAGCCGGTGATCCACTCGGCCAAAGAGGCTGTTGCGTTTGCCAAAGAACTGCAGCTTTTATTGCGGTATCTTGATGTTGGCGAAGCAAACCTCGAAAAAGGAGAAATGCGCGTCGAAGCCAACATCTCGATCAGCAAAGATCCGGAAAAATTCGGCACGAAAGTCGAAGTCAAAAATCTCAATTCATTCCGCGCGGTGGAAAAAGCCATCGAGTACGAAGTCGCTCGGCATATGGAAGTGCTTGAATCGGGCGGCACTTTGAGCCAGGAAACGCGCGGCTGGAACGAAACAAAAGAAACAACATTTTCCCAGCGGTCAAAAGAAGATTCGCACGACTACCGCTATTTCCCCGATCCTGATCTTCCAAAGCTGTATATTTCGCACATTCCCGAATTCCAGGCTGGCGCGCTCAAAAAAGACATGGGGGAATTGCCGTGGGACAAGCGCGAACGCTACAAAAAAGAATTCGAACTCAAAGACGAAGATGTGGAGATCTTTGTCGGCACGCCGAGCTGGGGCAGTTATTTCGAAGCGCTCATCGCCGACTTTAACAGCGACAAGAAGCTCATCAAGCTTGCTTCCAACTACATCACGTCAGATCTGCTTGGCTTGGTCAAGAAAAATCCTATTGCCTGGGAGCAGAAACCTATCGAGCACAAGTCTTTTGCCGCTCTGATCAAGATGATCGGCGAAAACAAGCTCAATTCGCGTTCGGCAAAGGATATTCTGGCTATTTTATATACCGAAGGCGGGGACCCGGCAAAAATCGCCGAAGAAAGGGGCTTATTGCAGAAAAACGATACCGGAGAGCTCACGATCATCATCCAGAAAATCATCGATGAAAATCCGGCCGTTGTCGCCGAGATCAAAGCCGGGAAAGAGGCTGCTTTGCAGTTTCTGATCGGCCAGGGCATGAAGGCTACCCGCGGTTCCGCGAACCCTGAAATGCTCAAGGAAATTTTCAAAAATTCACTACAGTAGTTATCCCCAGAATTTCTTTATTTTAAGCTCTGAAAGGCGCAAAAACTGCTATACTGTTTAGGTACATGAAGCGCCAAAAAATGATGCGCGTCGTCGGTGGAATATGCGTTGCAGTAGTTCTTGCTGCAGGCATATTTTCGCCTGTCGTTTCTCGGGCTTCCATTCTGTCCGATATCACTTCCAACGTTGCCGCGGCAGGATCGTCGCTGACGAATAAAACCACCGCGCTCACCGCTTCGGTTTTTTCTTCAATCGGCACTTTTTTCTCCGACCTGTTTTTTGCGCCCGCTCCAATTTCAATAAACATTACGCCGGTCGCCACTACGACTACCCGAACCGTGGTGAAATCTCCTTTCTCGACAACCCGAACCGTAGTGTATCGTTCTTCAGGCGTGACGGAAGCCGAACTTACCGCCAAGCTTGCCGCGCTTGAGGCAAAACTGTCGGCGGCAATAGCGACATCTACTGCAACCGGCGGCTTTTCTCCGGCTGGCATGTCAAGCTCCCAGCTTGAAGACCGCCTCAGCTATCTCCGCCAGTCGGTCGCTTCTGATATGTATAACCAGCAGAAGAATCAGCCTATTATCGACTCGACAGCTTTCACCAGCCTCGGCACCATTTCCGCCGGCTCGATCGCTCCCGGCTTCGGCTCGATTGACATCGGCGCAAATTCACTGAACGCCGGCACAACAACGCTCGTCAATCTCGCTGTTTCCGGTACCGCTACATCAACGTTTGCCGGCAACGTCAACCTTACCTCCGGCTGCTTCGCCATCAACGGCGTCTGTCTCATCTCGGGCGGCACGCCGAGCTGGGGAGTGATCGTCGGCAATATTGCAAATCAGACTGATCTGCAGAATGCTTTGAATCTCAAGCTTGCAACTTCAGCGTTTGGCACGCCGTTCTACACATTCTTCAACAGCACGACGACCAGCGCTTTGGCCGAAGGCTCAAACTTGTACTTCACGAACGCCCGGGCCGTTTCCGCACTTACCGGCCAAAACATTTCGCTCTTCACCAACAACGCCGGCTATCTTACAAATAATCAGACCGTGACGCTTTCCGGCGACGTGACAGGCTCCGGCGCTACCGCGATCACCACGACCATTGCTGCCGGCCATGTCACGAACGCCATGCTCGCCGGTTCGATCGCGGGATCAAAACTTGTCGGTACGGATATCACCTCACTCGCAAACCTCACGACAGTCGGCGCACTGACCTCCGGCTCGATCGGTTCCGGCTTCGGCAATATCAACATCGGCTCAAACACGATCACTTCCGGCGCGATCAACACCGCAACAATTTCCGGCGGTTCGCTCTCAAGTACTGCGGTCAACGGCGTCACTACAGCCAACATCCTCCTTTCAACCGGCTCATATGCCGACCCGAGCTGGATCACGAGCTTGGCTGGTTCAAAGATTTCTGGACTTCTCACCACCAACGTCGCCGAAGGTTCAAACCTGTATTACACCGCAAACCGTGTGGCGGGCGTTATCGCCGGCACTACCACCGACGCTCTTGCTCAAGGCAGCACCAATAAATACTACGCAACCTCGCTTTTCAACACCGACTTTGGTACAAAAAGCACGACGAACTTGGCAGAAGGTTCAAATCTTTACTTCACGAACGCGCATGCGCAGACATTCCTCGATTCGTTAAACAAAGGATACTTCTTCTCAACGACCTCAGTGGATTACTGGAAGACGGTCAACAATTTCTTCTCGACAACATCTCTTGCTTCTCAAGCCCTGTGAATACCACCGGGTTCGTCTGGAAAGAGAATTGCTGCAAAGTGTGCGCAAAACGACGCTCTGACGATCCGTCAATCCGATCTCACCAGTCCGGCCCCATTGTTTCGCCGCCGTTGCGTGTGACGGCGGCCCGAAGAGCTGTATCGCTAATGTTTTTGGATAAGTGACGAGTCGATCCATCCGTTAGGCTGACGCGGATCATAACGTGGAAGAG
>JARIGY010000079.1 GCA_029288535.1 Candidatus Tayloriibacteriota bacterium
GGACCCATGCCGCCGAAAGAATCCGCCCAGTCGACGACAAGCACCCGGCCTCCCGGCTTCAAAATGCGCAACACTTCGTCGGCAAGGCCTTCTTTGTTGTCGAGTTGGAAGATCACATTTGCAGCGATGACCGCCTCTACCGATTGTTCGCGGAGCCGCGTACCGTTTACATGCTCGATATCGCCATGAATGACTTCGATGTTGTGAAGCTTGGCATTGTGGGCTTGGTTCTTGAGACGGGTCAAAAGCTCCTGCTGGATATCGACGGCATAGACGCGGCCGGAACCGCCGACAGCCTGCGCCGCTGCCATTGCGTAAAAGCCGCTGCCCGCGCCGAGATCAGCGACGCTCACGCCCTCCTGCAGCCCGAGCTGCTCGATATTTTTTACTGGATCGGAAAACGCCATTCCCATTAGTATATCAGAAAACGGCAGAGCAAAGAAAAGAAGGTGTGAATAGCCGGATTGCGGAGGTCTGACCTCTGTAAGTTTACAAACAGACTGCGCTTGCAATGCCGTCGCCTTCGCGGAGTTTCATGATGCGCACGCCCTGAGTCTGACGGCCGAGCGATGGGACTTCTTTGATATCGACGCGGATGACCTGGCTCATCTTGCTCATGACCACGAGCTCCGAGTCGTCATCGCCGCCGACGACGCGGGACGCAATGACGTTGCCGGTCTTCGTGGTGACTTGCGCGGTCTTGATGCCGGAACCGCCGCGCTTCTGGACTTTGTATTCGCCGAGATTGGTTTTCTTGCCGTAGCCGTTGGCCATAACGATAAGGAGTACGGGTTTCTGTGTATCTTTCTTGACCGCATCGGCACCGACGACAAAGTCGCCCTTGTCGAGCCGCATGCCGGCGACGCCAGCTGCGCTTCGGCCCATCTCGCGGACATCGTTTTCCTTGAACCGGATCGACTGGCCTTTGCTTGTCACGACAACCATATCATTTCCCTTTTCAACGAAGTTTACCGAGATAAGCTGGTCCGCGTCGTGCAATTTGATAGCGATGATGCCGGAGCGGCGCACATCGTGGAAGCTTTCGGCGCTGCACTTCTTGGCCACGCCCTCTTTGGTGAGCATGATGAGCGAGATATCAGTACTCTTCTTTTCTTTGGGCATTGCCAGGATGGAAGTGACTTTCTCCCCCGCTTCAAGGGACAGGAAGTTCATGATCGACTTGCCTTTTGTAGCGCGCTTGCCTTCGGGAATTTCGTACATTTTCATCTGGTAGGCTTTGCCTTTGTCGGTAAAGAACAGCAGGTCGCTGTGAGTGTTTGTAGTCAGAAGATGGGTTACAAAATCCTCTTCCTTCGTGTCGAGGTCGACGACGCCGACGCCGCCGCGCTTCTGCTGGCGGTATTCGGAAGGGTCGGTGCGCTTGATATAGCCGCCGGCAGTGAGGACGAGCACCGAGTCTTCGTCGGGGATCAGATCCTCTTCGGAGAAGGATTTCACCGCGCCTTTGACGACGCGCGTTTTGCGCTCGTCGGCATAGCGGGTCTTGATATCCTGAAGTTCGGTTGTGATGATTTTCAGGATTCTTTTTGGGTTTGCAAGAATATCCTTAAGCTCGATGATGAGCGCCTGCAAAGCCTTGAGCTCATCTTCAATTTTCTGGCGTTCGAGGCCGGCGAGCTTCTGGAGCCGCATGTCCAAAATAGCCGCAGCCTGGAGATCAGAAAATTTAAATTCCTTCATCAGGTTGGCGTGAGCGGTCGGCGTGTCTTTTGATTTCTTGATGAGCCTGATGATCTCGTCGATATGGTCGAGAGCTTTTTTGAGACCGATCAGGATATGCTCGCGGGCTTCGGCTTTGCGCAGATCGAACTCGGTACGGCGGCGGACGACGATCTGACGATGCTTAACAAATTCCTGAAGAATAGTGCGCAGCGACAATGTCTGCGGCACGCCGTCGACAAGTGCCACGACATTCAAGTGGAACGTTTCTTCGAGCTGGGTGTGCTTGTATATGAAATTGAGGACTTTCTGCGGATGCACGCCAGCCTTGAGGTCAATGACGATGCGCATGTCTTTTGCCGATTCGTCGCGCAAACCGCGGATGCCTTCGAGCTTTTTGTCGCGCACGAGGTCGGCGATAGTGACGATGAGATCGGCCTTATTGACGCGGTACGGAATGGACGTAATGACGATCTGGAAGTTGTCAGATTTTGTTTCGATGATTTCCGCTTCGCCGCGGGTGACGACAGCGCCTTTGCCGTTGGCATACGCATGATGGATATCCTTCTCGCCGTAAATGATGCCGCCTGTCGGGAAGTCGGGGCCTTTGACGAACTGCATCAGGTCTTCGTTGGTAGCTTCTTTATTTTCGATAAGATGAACGGTAGCGTCGATAACTTCCCGCAAATTGTGCGGCGGAATGTTGGTCGCCATACCCACGGCAATTCCCAACGTACCGTTCAAAAGCAGGTACGGCACGCCGGCCGGCAGGACGCTCGGCTCTTTGCGGGTGTTTTCATAGTTGGGTCGGAAGTCTACTGTTTCGCGCTCAATATCCTTAAGCATTTCAGCGGCGAGACGCGACATTTTCGCTTCGGTGTAGCGGGGCGCAGCGGCCGAGTCGCCGTCGATGGAGCCGAAGTTTCCCTGGCCGATAGCCATCGGGTAGCGGATGGAAAACGGTTGGATGAGTTTGACGAGCGACTCGTACACGGCAGCATCGCCGTGCGGATGGTATTTACCGAGCACTTCACCGGTGATAGCGGCAGACTTTCGGGTCTTTACGCCGGAGGTCAGGCCCATTTCATGCATGGTAAAAAGAATGCGGCGGTGCACCGGCTTCAGACCGTCACGGACGTCCGGCAGAGCGCGGTCGGTAATGACCGACATGGCATAATCGATGAACGATTCGCGCATTTCGGTCGTGATGCTTCGGTCGAGCACGCTGACACGCGGTGCCGCCGCCTCTTCAGGAACTGCTTTTTTGGAATTTTTTTCAGCCATAGATACGTAACATTATAGCATTTTATCGGCTTACGGGCGAATCGGTTATGATCACTTGATCCGATGCCGAACTCGTCGCTGCTGCAGGATTTGTAAAAGGGTTTGAATTGGCAATATTGTCTTTTACCGATTGGTAGCCTTCGGAAATATTCTGGCTGACTGCATTGAGCGGCGATGGCGCGGATGATTCAACTGTAGCTGATTGTGAAGATGAGCTTAAGTTTGAAACAAAAGCATTAAGCCAAAAACCGCCGATAACCGCAACCAGACCCAAACTTATGCCGAACGCATACTTGCGCCGCACAGCGTCCGGCTTTTTGCGCAATCGGTCGAGTGTTTTAAACATAGTGCTTATGTCGCCGAGAAAACGACGACTTCCCCTTCTTTGCCATCCAGATCTTTTTTCTTGAGCGTCAGCTTGTCTACGGGCTTCGGCTGCTCTGCGCCGCTTTCCTTGCAGAAAATCTTAAGCGCGTCTTTTACCGCACCGTCGGTATCCATGCCGACCGGCACGATCATTTTCGGCTCGAATTTGAGCCCTACTTTGTTTGCGTCATGAGGGTCGAGCACGCCATTGCCGCTAATCGGCACAAAAAGCATATCCACTTCATCGATGCTTTCTGTCGTTTCAGTTGCAATATCCTTTGACTCGAGCGCTCCAAGGAAACACATGTTGATGTTGTCGAGTGACAGCGTATATATAGTATTGATATGCTCCTTTCCGCCGTAATGCGTAGATGATTGAAAACCCTTGATGAAAATACCCTTCGTTTCGTACTCGCCGGGACCGCTTATGACAAAAGGCTGCTTGTCGCCGATGCCGATCTGCTCCGCGCCGTTGAAGTCGGGATGGTTGACGCTGATAAGGCAGATGTCCGCACCGAAGCGCGCGGCTTTGAGCTTGGAATCTTTTGAAATCGGGTTGACCGCGATGGTAATGTCCCCGAACTGCAGCTTGAAGAATTGATTTCCGTGATGCGTGATGACCATAGTTAAAATAGTATAACAAAATTTAACAGCCGCACCAAGGTCTATATTAAGGTTTTTAATACTTGACTTATTATTTAATTATGACATTATCATAAAAGACTCTACTGCCTAGCCCACTTACTTCAGGAGATGATTTATGGGAAATTGCTATATATTCCTCGCATGTCTCGCAGGACTCTTTGCAGATCTTGCTGTGAAGGATATCAGGCAGGGCATGTTTGCTGGTGCAGCTGTCATCCTTTGCTTTGCAGCCATCGGTAAAGCGATCGAAGACGGTATTGAGCTGCATCTTAAGAAAACAGCCAGGAAGAAGGATTGACTCACCCCGAGGAAAACCCCATTTGAAAGGAGGTTTTGCTCGGGGGTTTTCGTTTGCTTAACTTAAATAGTACTGAGTCTCCTTTACAAATCCCCTTCTTTACTATATATTGTCCCAATCCATTATCAGCCTATATTGGATGCGTTAACCCCGAGCCTTGCTACGATAGTTACCCAGCTCGAACCGTATCCAATTTTATTATCTATGGACAAAAAATCAGCAGTTAAGGATATGCCTGTCGTTTCAGAAATGGACGAACAGAAATCCGCGGAAGAAGTGGCACGGATGAATAAAGAGATGTCGGTCATGACGAAATACGTCGCTGACAGCGTTACGCCTCCATCTGAAGGCGATCTTGTCGAAGGTCCTGTTATCGGCATCGAAAAGAGCGCGATCTTCATCGACCTTCATCCATACGGTACCGGTATCATCTACGGCCGCGAATTCATCGCCGCCCGCGATATCATCAAGAAGATCGGCATCGGCGACAACGTCGGCGCAAAAGTCGTCGACACCAACAACGAGGACGGCTACATCGAGCTCTCCCTCAAGGAAGCGAAGCAGGCGCTCATCTGGGGCGAAGCCGCAGACGCGATCCGCGACCGCAAGATCTTCGAACTCCCTATCACCGAAGCCAACAAAGGTGGCCTTATCATCAACTGGCAGGGCATCCAGGGTTTCCTTCCTGCCTCACAGCTCAAGGCCGAGCACTACCCTCGCGTCGCGGACGGAGACAAGGACAAAATCCTGGTCGAACTCAAGAAACTCGTCGGCACCAAAATCAGTTTGTCTATTATTTCTGCATTGCCAAAAGAAGGCAAGCTCATCTTCTCCGAGAAAAATCTCGAGCAGAAAGACAAAGAGAAAATCATCGGCAAATACAAGATCAACGATGAAGTGGAAGGCGAAGTCACCGGCATCGTCGACTTCGGCGTGTTCGTGAAAATCGAAGAAGGCCTGGAAGGCCTGGTCCACATCTCAGAGATCGACTGGTCTCTCGTCGAAGATCCGAAAGCCCTCTTCAAAGTCGGCCAGAAGATCAAAGTGAAGATCATCGAGATCAAAGACAGCAAGGTTTCGCTTTCAATCAAAGCCATGAAGCCGAACCCTTGGACCGAAGCTGCCAAGAAATACAAGAAAGACGACGTCGTCTCCGGCGTTATCATCAAGTACAACAAGCACGGCGCGCTCGCTTCCATCGAAGAAGGCATCGCCGGCCTGGTGCACATCTCGGAATTCGGCGGCGAAGACAAGCTCCGACAGGCGCTCGAACTCGGCAAGAGTTACAAATTCAAGATCACCCTCTTCGATGCCAAAGAGCAGAAGATGGCGCTCTCGTTTACCGAAGCAAATAAGAAATAATCCGGTTAAAAAACCAAGCATAAAAAAAGCCGCTCCTCGATGTAACTCGGAGCGGCTTTTGCTACAGGAATCTTTGAAAGACTACAGGATGATGGGAATGCAAGTGAGACGACAGCACACTTGCTTGCCGCTTGTGGCGACAGCCTTCTTGATACGATTAACGTATTCGAGGTACATCGATCCGCGCAGCTTGCCGTTATCACCACCGAAGATGGCTGCACACTTCCGCAGATGCGGATCAAGGGTTTTCCCAGTCAAGTTTCGAGGCTCCAGCACGGTCAGGAACCAGCTTTCGGGTTCAGCGTGAGCAATCGCGAAAGACGGCATGGTATCTTTTTCCATATCGTTGCCAGTAAACAGCACGCTCGCGCTTGCGGTCATGAGAGCAGTAAGCAGTCCTTGCGGCAAAACCAGCGATCCGATCCCGTGGTATATGACCGTGATCCGAGCACCGAGAAATGCAACTTTGATGAGAGTCCGGCTCAAGCTCTGATCGCCACCGGCAGGTACGCTGTCCCAGAACCAACTGTCAAACCTGTCGGTCCAGATCGACACTTCAAGCTTGTCGCGACCCGCTATGAGCAGCAGGTCGTGGATGTACATCCGAAACGCCTCGGTGCCGGTGTTGACTCCGCTGCCAGTTCCGTTCTTTCCGATCTCAGTCAAGAACATTGCAACCTCCATGGTAAAAGTTGTTCCTGCTGGCATTCAACCACACATAGGGTTTTATTTCAATAAAACCCTAACTACTCAAAAAAATCGTCGATATCCGTATATCTATATAATATTGTCGAGGTCTATATCCACGCTGTTTGCATTACCTTTCTCTTGGCGCAGATTTACACTAGCTTCATTTTCTGAAGCTGAAGCACTGCTTTCCGGTTGAGGAATTTTTTCAGGCTTCTTATGTTGATAGTTTGGGAATTCACCTTCTCTGTTCTCATACATGGCAGTATTTGAAATTATTAAAAATAAAAGAGAGTGCTTCTATCTGCTATTATACTCCCCCATGGCTTTTGCGAAACCCCCGGTGAGGATAACTTCCAGAGCGGCCGCGACATCTTTGGATATTTTCTGAACAGCCTCAAGCTCAGGCTTTTTGAACGGGCCGATGATATGCTTTTCCACTGCGTCTTCTCCTTTCGGCTTTTTGAGCTTGCCGCTCGGCGTCGCCGGAGAGATGCCGACGCGGATGCGGATGAAGGCTTCTGTCTTGATGGCTTTGATGATGGACTCGAGGCCGCGGTGGCCGCCCGCGCTCCTGTTGTACGAAATTTTCATAGTGCCGAGCGCCAAGTCCAAGTCGTCATAGATGACAATGAGCTCCTGCGCTTTCTTCTCGCTCGTCACGAGCGGAGCAAGGCTTGCGCCGGAGCGGTTCATGAAATTATTCGGCTCTATCAAGAGGACTTTTACTTCTTTATTTTTTTTAGCCTTTTCTTTTTCCGGAATTTTTATTTTTCCTTCCGTTGTAAGCGCTTTCAGTTTCTGATTCTCTTTGAAATCCTCCAGATTATATTTTTTTCGGAACGAATCCAGTATGATCCGGCCGGTGTTGTGCCGCGTCTCCCTATATTCTTCTCCCGGATTGCCGAGCCCTGCGATGATGAATGACATAGAACCATTGTGTAATACGCTTATGGCTTGTGTCAAATGCTTTCGTGTATTAAAATTAGCTGAACTAATTGTAACTTTTTTATGGAACCATATACTACGAATTCTTCCGCCTCATTTATTCCCCCGCAGCCCGCGAAGAAAGAAAGTTTTTTCGGTGAAATAATAAAGTTTACGATCATCGCCCTCATCATCGTTCTTCCGGTCCGGCTTTTCATCGCGCAGCCGTTCATCGTTTCCGGCGCATCAATGGACCCGACATTTGCGACCGGCGAGTACCTCATCGTCGACCAGCTGAGCTACCACATCGGCGACCCTGCCCGCGGCCAGGTCATCATTTTCAAATATCCGAAGGACGAAACCAAGTACTTCATCAAGCGGGTTATCGGCCTTCCCGGCGAAACAGTGAGTTTCGAAGGCACGAATGTCATTATCACAAATAAAGCCAATCCCGACGGCTTTACGCTCAACGAGCCGTACGTGAGCCTCAACAATGAAAAGGACGATACAGGGCTCGCGCCCGTAACGCTCAAGGCCGGCGAATATTTCGTCATGGGAGACAACCGCAAGGAAAGTTTCGACTCCCGAGCCTGGGGGCCGGTGCCGCGCAGCCTGGTTATCGGCACGCCGTTCGTCCGGCTTTTCCCGGCGAACAAGATAAGCATTCTGCCGGGAGACTATCACGAAGCTAAGTAAAAAAACCAGCATGCAAAAAAAACAGCGCACTTCCAATGAAGAGTACTGGACATATCCCGATGTCGCAAAAACCCTGGAGATCGCTTTGTACTACGGCTTCACTCCCGCCAAATCCCCCCTCTTGGAAAAAACCGACCGCGATTGCGCCAAGCATTTTGACTGTCTGGGAACTTCATATATCAAACCCGAAGAAAAAGCCGCGCTGATCCGCCACTGGGCCAACAACAACCAGGCCTTCTCGCCCATGATGCTTGCCACCAGCAAGGTGGAGCAGCGCAAGGACCCGACCTTCGAATACAACCTCGAGGTCATCGGCACCACGCGAAGCATTGCCGACGCCACGCTCATCAAGACCACATACGAAATCGTCCGGGCCGAAGGCTACAGCGATATCGTCCTTGAAATAAATACCATCGGCGACCGCGAATCTTTTGCCCGCTATACCCGGGAGCTCACCAACTATTTCCGCAAGCACATGAGCGAGATCCATCCCGAGTGCCGGCAGAGCCTGAAGAAGAACATCTACGACGGCCTTCTGTGCGACCATATCGAATGCAAGGACATCATCGACCGCACGCCGCATCCGATGAATTATCTTTCCGAACCGTCGCGCAGCTATTTTAGCGAGCTGCTCGAGCTTCTCGAGATGAGCGATATCCCCTACACTATAAACAGTACGCTTATCGCCAACTACGAGTGCGCCATGCACGCGGTCTTCCGCATCTTCGGCAATGACGGTACAAAAAAACAAATCGTGGCCTACGGCACCCGCTGGGGCGTCATCGCCAAAAAAATGGGTTTCAAAAAAGATATCCAAGGCATGAGCGCCACCATCGCAGTCAAGCAGCTCGATAAGAAAAACAAGCCGGCAAGCATCCGCAAGCCGCAGCTCTATTTCATCCAGATGGGCCAGGAAGCCAAGCTCAAAAGCTTGCGCGTGATCGAAGTTTTGCGCCAGTCCAAAATCGCCGTCTATCATTCGCTCACCAAAGACAAGCTCACCGCCCAGCTCATGAGCGCTGAGGATCTCAAAGTGCCGTACATTCTCATTCTCGGCCAGAAAGAGAGCAAAGAGAACACCATCGTCGTCCGCGAAATGCGCAACCGCTCCCAGGAAACTATCCGCCTCGACCAAGTACCGGACTATCTGAAGAAGGTGCTGGGGTAAAATTAAATCGACGCAATGCAATCTCCCCCGGCTTTCAGCCGACCCCTCTTATAAACAAGAGGGGAAATGCGCGAACGCTCAATGTGTAGAGGTCTGACCTCTGTAGTTTTTGAATAGTTGACTTTTAAAAAAATCATGCTATTTTGATAGTAGATTAAACGAAGCATGTTGCTTCCGAGCCAGTCGACCGGGCTCAAAAACATTCGGCCACTCTGGTTCTTCAGAGCCTTATAACACAAGGAGAGGCTATGAGCCTCAACATCCTGTCTCACACGTTCCGGCATGGCACCCTCGGATTTCTTGGAATTGAGGAAGGAGGCGCAGCAAGGCTCATTCTCCAGATGAGTTCTCCGGATTCAAACATTCGAGGCTACATCCTGAAGAACTTCGAGAATGTCTCTGTGGTATCTATTTATCCGAGGCCAAATAAATGGACGACGCACATGACGTTCTCTGTGCCTCTTCACCAAGACCTTCGCAACCCGCGCAAGTTCTTGAAAAGCATTGTTCACAAACTGGCTCAAATTGAAAGCAGCGCACAGCAAGGTGCAGAGGGTAGTCAATTCTGTTGGGGTGACGACGCCATGCTCAACTACCAATGATCTTTACCCCACGAAAATCACACATGATTTTCGTGGGGTTTTCGTTTATAAAATTTAGAAAACTGTAAAGGGCTGACCTCTGCACATTGAGCGTTCGCGCATTTCCCCTCTTGTTTATAAGAGGGGTCGGCTGAAAGCCGGGGGGAGATTGGTTATTGCCAAAAGTTTGCCCTTATGATACCCTATTCACACAATGATAAACGTAGAAATCCAGCGAAATAACAACGAGTCGGCACCCAACGTGCTTAAGCGCTTTACCAAGCGTGTCCAAGGCGCAGGCATCCTGAACAAAGTCCGAAGCCTCCGCTACGCAGAGCGCACCAAGTCTCCTTATGTCAAGAAGAAGCAGACCCTCAAGGCTATCCGCCGCAAGACCGACCGCGATCTCCAGGTCAAACTCGGCAAGATCTCAGAAGGCCGCGAAGAATTCAAGAAGCGATAACGCATGGGCGAGTCGTTCACTATCGTCAACAGGACAAAAGGCAAGCTTCCCCGCTTGCCTTTTGAACGTATGAAAAACGAAGCGCTCGGGGAAAGCTACGAGCTCGAACTCGTTTTTCTCGGCCCGAAGGAAATGCACAAGATAAATCTGGAGCATCACAAGAAAGACAAGCCGACCAATATCCTGAGTTTTCCGTTAAGCGAAAAGTCCGGCCAGATTTTTATTTGCCCCTCATACGCAAAAAAAGAGGCGCCGGATTTCGACAGGACTTTCACAAACTACATCGCGTTTTTATTTATCCACGGAGTTATACATTTGAAAGGATTCGATCATGGTAGTACAATGGAGAATGCAGAGCGAAAAATAAGGACAAAATTCAACGTCTAGATTTTTCTTTCTCTCTTTTTTACATCCATAAATGGCACGCAACATCACAGTCGGCATAGACGTAGGCACACATACCGTGAAGGTTGTTGTCGCTGAACTGGTGCGGAGCAAGGAAAAACCTTTTCCAAAAATCATCGGCACCGGCTACGCCGAAAGCAAAGGCATGCGCCACGGCTACATCATGAGCTCGGCCGATGTCGCCCGCTCAATCAAGCAGGCCTGCCGGCAAGCCGAGAAAACCGCCGGCATCGAGATCAAGCGTGCCTTTCTTTCCATTGGCGGCCTCGGACTTACCGGCACGATCAGCCAGAGCTCGGTTATCGTCTCGCGCGGCGACTCCGAGATCACCGACCTCGATGTCAAAAAAAGCCTCGAAACAAGCGAAACCGACCTGCCTTCGGCTTTTGCCCTCAATCGCAAAGTAGTCCATGCGATTCCTATTTCATATAAAATAGACGGCAAAATAGTGCTCGGCCGGCCGCAGGGCATGAAGGGCATGAAGCTCGAAAGCCGCACCCTTTTCATCACCTGCCTCGAACAGCATTTGAACGATCTCATCCAGACGCTCGGCGACGCAGGCATCGAAGTCGACGACGTGATGGCGTCTCCCATTGCCGCCGG
The DNA here is from genome assembly GCA_029288535.1 of Candidatus Tayloriibacteriota bacterium. Classification (GTDB taxonomy): domain Bacteria; phylum Patescibacteriota; class Minisyncoccia; order Phycocordibacterales; family JAKAEA01; genus JARIGY01. The sequence goes on from JARIGY010000079.1 coordinate 11,166, forward strand.
ACTCGTTTCACTTTCAAAAACGCAGAAAATCGCCGGCTGCGTCCTTGCCAACATCGGCGCCGAAACCGTTTCAATCGTGGTCTATGAAAACAACATTCCGATCTCGCTTGAAGTATTCCCGATCGGCTCAGTCGACATCACCCATGACCTTGCGCTCGGTCTCAAAGTTTCTCTCGAGGAAGCCGAGGCTTTGAAGATCGGCAATGCGACCGATGCGTCATTTTCAAAAAAGAAACTCGAAGAGATCATCGACGCCCGCCTTTCCGACATCTTCGAACTTATCGAAAGCCATTTGAAAAAGATCGGCCGCAATAGCCTGCTGCCGGCCGGCATCATCCTGACCGGCGGCGGAGCAGGCGTTGCCGGCATTGAAGAGTCCGCAAAATATTCGCTCAAGCTGCCGGCCAAAACCGCGCACTTTCCCTTTGAAGGCGACACGCGAGGCCTTCGCTCCGAGTCGTGGGCGGTGGCGTACGGCCTTTGCATCCTGGGCTTCACCCAGGGCGACGAACCGTCGATCGGCATCAAGATCGCCTCCAAGACAAAAAGCAAAATCCTGGCCTGGATCAAGCAGTTTTTGCCATAACTTCATTGAGGCACAAAAACTAGAGCATAAAAGAAGTTTGCCAGCAACTGTTTTTATTTTGCAATCCTCTATAGTATGATGTACACATCTAAGGCCAATCGACATATACACACATGCCACAAATCAAACCAGAAGTAGAATCATTCGCACGGATCAAGGTTGTAGGAGTCGGCGGTTCCGGAAAGAACGCAGTCAACCACATGATCGGCGCCAAAGTGAAAGGCGTTGAATTCATCGCCATCAACACGGACGCACAGGATCTGCATAATTCGCTTGCCAAGAAAAAGATCCATATCGGCAAGAACGTCACCCGCGGCCTCGGCGCCGGCATGAACCCCGAGCTCGGCAAACGCGCTTCGGAAGAAACAAAAGAAGAGATCCAGGAATCCTTAAAGGGTTCCGACATGATTTTCCTTGCCTGCGGCATGGGCGGCGGCACCGGTACCGGAGCCGCACCTGTTATTGCAAAAGTCGCAAAGGAAATGGGTGCGCTCACTGTCGCTGTCGTTACCAAGCCGTTCTTTTTTGAAGGCCAGCAGCGCATGCGTTTCGCCGAACAGGGCATCGACGAACTCAAAAAGTCCGTTGACGCCATCATCATTATTCCCAACGACCGCATTTTGAATATCATCGCCAAAGACACCACTGCGAAGCAGGCCTTCGAAATGTGCGATGAGATCCTCAAGCAGGCTGTGGAAGGCATCTCAGACCTCATCACCACTCCCGGAGTCATCAACGTGGACTTTGCCGACATCCGTGCCATCCTGGACAATGCAGGCTCCGCGCTCATGGGCATCGGCACGGCCAACGGCGAAAAGCGCGCGGAAGAAGCGGCGAAAGCGGCTATCAATTCCCCACTGCTCGACCTATCCATCCATGGAGCAAAAGGCGTACTCTTCTCCATTGCCGGCGGCGACGACCTTACCATGTTCGAGATCCAGGAAGCAGCCAAGATCATCACCGAATCCGTCGATCCGAATGCCAAAATCATCTTCGGTACCGTCCGCGACGAGAAGCTCAAGAAAAACGAGCTCAAGGTTACTGTCATCGCTTCCGGTTTTCCTGAGAACGGCAAAGTGGCATCACGAGGCAGCGTCTTCCGTGAGCCGGAGCGAGTAGTAGAAGCATCGCGCGAGGTCATCCAGCCGATGGAAAAAACCGAACGCATGCCGGAACGAGTAGTAGAAAAAATCGTCACTCAGCCGGAGCGCGGCCGCATCTACAACAGCATCACTCCAAATCCTATCAACAACCCGACCCGCGACATCAATCAGAATCCAACCAAGCCGGTTGAAGAAAAGAAAAACGACGCAGACGATGACGATTGGGGAGCAATTCCGGCTTTCTTGAGACGATCGAAAATTAAATAAATAAAAAGCCCTAGGAAACTAGGGCTTTTTGCTTACATAAAGCTTATCTTGTCGGATTTTTTCTTGTCCTCGACGTATTTAGTGATGATTTCCAGAATTTCATGGGGAAAGAGCGCCGTGGTATCCACGACAATATCGAAATGCTTCGGGTCGACGCAGCTGTCTATATCGTACAGTTTCTTGTACCAGCTTGCGGTGAGCGCTTCCCGCGCCTCGGTGTGCTCTTTGGCTTTTTCAAACGTACTGTTTTCGCGCGAAGCAACTCTCTTGAAGCGAACCTCGTCGCTGCACACCAGGAGAACTTTGATGCTTTCGGGAATCGCGTACCACGCCAGCCGGCCTTCAAATACGAGCTTCGCATGCTCTTTGCCGATCTGCTTGGTCTTCTCTTCGAGCTTCAAATTCATCGAACTGTCTTTTTCAACGAGATCATGGAATTCGTTGATGGGCATCTTCCGCTCCTGCGCCATCATCCGGAACACATCGCCGACGGAAAAAAGCGCTACACCATACTGTTTGGCGAGCAGCCTGCTTATCGTTCCCTTGCCGACTCCCGCCTGGCCGCCGATCGTGATTTTCATATAAAAATAACAATACCACAAAAGAACCCAATTCTGATATACTACTAAAATTATGACATACGACTTAGCAATCATCGGAGGCGGACCGGCCGGCGTCGCAGCCGGAGTGTACGCGGCCCGCAAGCGCCTTAAAACGGTCTTCATTACCAAGGATTTCGAAGGCCAGAGCGCGGTTTCGCTCGATATCCAGAATTGGATCGGCAATGTCACCATCACCGGCGCGGATCTGGTTAAAAATCTCGAGTCGCACCTTCGGGCCTATGCCGCCGACATGGTAGACATTAAAACCAACCAGCTCGTTACGTCCATAAAAAAAGAGGGCGATATTTTCACTGTCACGACCACGAAAGATACGTACAGTGCGAAAACCGTTCTCATCACCGCCGGCAGCCGCCGCCGCGAGCTCCAAGCGCCGGGAGCAAAGGAGTTTGATAACAAAGGCTTAACATACTGCGCGTCGTGCGACGGGCCGCTTTTTGCGGACATGGATGTGGCTGTCGTCGGCGGCGGCAACGCGGCGTTCGATACGGCCGCTCAGCTTCTTGCATACTGCAAGAGCGTCACCATCTTAAACAGAAGCGAGAACTTCAAAGCCGACCCGGTTACCGTCGAGCAGATCGGCAAGAATCCTAAAATAAAAATCCTGACCAACGTCGAGATCAAGGAAGTGAAAGGCGACGCGTTTGTCACCGGACTCACCTATCTCGACAAGAAAACAAACCAAGAACACGCGCTCGGCGTCAAAGGCATTTTCGTCGAGATCGGCTCTCTTCCAAATACCGGTTTTGTCAAAGGCTTGGTTGAACTAGACCCATACGACCATATCAAGATCGACCACCGCAACCAGCGCACTTCGGTGGAAGGCATCTGGGCTGCCGGCGACGTGACCGACGGCCTCTATCACCAGAACAACATTGCTGCCGGCGACGCAGTCAAAGCGCTTGAGGATATCTATCTCTACATCCACTACAAAAAATAGAAATAAAAGATACTGAATTGTTTGTGAACTCATTGCATGGCTTTCAGAACTAATTAAACATCATGACTACATAAAAATAAGTGTCATAGAATTAGGCATGTTATTACCGAAATAAAGTTCACAACGTACACTTATTCACGATTTAGAATATCTAGAATTTATTATTTTTACTTTTAATGAGTTACCATTTCCATGACTTATCAAGCCTAGATATGATTGCACCGTCTCTTCTTTCCCCTGCTTATCTTTGATACTACGAAACATTCTCTTTTTCGCCACCATTCTCAAAACTCTATGATCCGTAAAATGCACCCAGCCCAGAAAATCAACGCCCGACGCAAAGGTTTTAATAAAAACTTTGTTTGGATGCAGTGATAATTTTAATCGCTCTTCTAAAAAATCAGCAATTCTTGGAGTAAGTTCGAGTAACCAATCTTTATCATGGCCCAGTATCACAAAGTCATCTGCATATCGAATATAGTATTCAGCCTTCATCACATGCTTCATCCATTGGTCAAACTCATTCATATAAATATTTACGAGAAGCTGCGAAGTGAGGTTGCCGAGCGGCAAGCCTACCCCCTCTTTTGTCGAATGAAAACTTTTTGTAATCTCTGATAAAAGCCGAATGGTATTCTCATCTGATATGTGTTTCTTTAGGATTTCTAGAAGTATTTTCTGGTCAATTGTGGCAAAGAATTTTTTAATATCGCATTTCAAGACCCAGGCAGTCCTTGTATGGTTTTTTGAAACCTTATATGCGAAAGCTCGAAACCTGTCCATTGCTTTGTGCGTACCCTTTCTCAGGCGGCATGAATACGAATCGGCTATGAATTTTTTGTCAAAATACGGATAGAGTTTTCTATAGATAGCATGATGAAGCAGCCTGTCCCTTACTGCGGCTTTATGGATATTTCTCGGCTTTGGATCAGAAATATTAAATGCAACATAGCCACCATGCCTATAGGTTTTATTTTTCAGATCAGTATGCAAGGCAATGATATTATCCATCAGCCTAAACTGAAATTCCTGGACATCTTTTTTATTTTTCTTGCCGCGTAAAAATTCTTTCCATGCCTCTAGGAGATTTTCAATAGAAATGATATGGTCGTACGTATTAGCAAGCTGAACCATATTACATGAAAGACTTCAAAGTTACCCCCCCCCGCAACAACTCGGCACAATTCCTGTTCTATCGAAACTCATGTCGGCATACAAACTCTGGTGGGAATATGCAAAACTCTTTCCGAAAACCTCCCGGTATTCACTAGGCATTAGGATTGATACGTTATTTTTTGAAGTCATAGAAGCTACGAGTACCGCTAGTTTTAGTCAGAAGACAGAGAAACTCCCCTATGTTCGGCAGGCAATCGCAAAGCTTGATACGCTCAAGTTATTTTTGCAAATAGCCTGGAATCTTGAGGCGCTTGATAATAAGAAATATATTACTCTGTCAGAATTCCTGACTGAGGTTGGAAAAATGCTTGGTGGTTGGAATGGTCAGCTTGTTAGACAATCTTCGACCGAGCTCGGATTAAAAAACTCTCCCGTTGTGAGAGAGAAATGAGAGAGTTGCGCACGCCAGCGAACCACCAGTTGTCATTCCAGTCGTTGTCGTTGCGGTTGACGTTCACGTTCCGCTCGTCGTTCCAGAGGTTGAACGTGGCGAAAATGTATAAAGGGCCTTCCGTGCCACCGCTCCTTGAATGTCCCATGGCAATCTTGAAGTTGAATCGTATTCGGCATCATAATGCCCTAGCGCTCTATACCAAGTATCTTCATTTTTTGTGAAGTGTCTGCATACACCACTCTATCTGAAACCGTGATCGCAGATATTCTCGATGTATGGATACTGGGGTCGGTAGAAAATAACCTTAATCATTTTCATATTCACCTACTGCCGTTTTTGATTGTAGCATAAAAAAACTCCGTACCTCAGTGTAAACTGAAATACGGAGCCGAAGGACTAAGGACCCAAGATCTGAAAGATCTGAGATCAAAGTCCAAAGAACTAGGCCTTGGCGGCCTTGCGCACGCCAGCGAACCACCAGCCGTCACCCCAGCCGCTGCCGTCGCGGCTGACGCCCACGCTCCGCCCGTCGCCCCAGAGGACGAACGCGGCGAAACACCACTTGCCGTCGGCATCCTTCCAATGAGTGCCGTGAGGCTTCTCATCGGCGAAGGTCAGGTCGTCGGTGTTGACCCGAGCGACGGAGTACGGATCGGCGGGGATAAGCCCGCGCAGTTCGTACTCTTTCTCGAGATCGTCGTCCGAGATGTAACCATCACGTTCGCTGAGGTCGGGTTTGAAGAACACGACCTCAGCCTCGTCACCTTCGCCATGCGGCATACTGTCCACGACCTTGCGGTCGGTGTACTGCTTGCGCCCAGTGGCGTCGAGCATTTCCTGCGGCGAGCAGGAACGGTTCACCTTCTTGACGAGGCGGACGATCAGGTTGCTGATCGCTTCGACACGGGTGCGGAGAACCTCGAGCCACTCACGGCCGAGTTCGGACTGGCCGAACACGTGCTGGACTGCGTCCGAAGAAAGCTCCGGCGCATGCTTACGAAGCTGCGCACGGAAGATCTCAACTGCTCGCTCAACCTGCTTCTCAGTCATCGGGGATGTGGTCATGGTTTGTGCCATGTCGTCATCCTCCTTTCTTGTTTGCAACAGTGTTCTTTCGAACATTATTGCGACCTGATTAGGCTGTTGTCAACGAGGACAGGCTTAGCCGAAAGGCTTTGCCACAGCGTAGAAAAGCCTTGTATAAGGCCGCTTTACGCTATGGCAAATCGCACGTTTTTCAAGGTTCTATCTTATGCTATTATAGCATACTTGAGTTTAAAAGTCAAGGAAAAACTAAAGGTACCTATCCCTTGACACCAAGTAAGCTATTTGCCAGGATAGAGGAATGAAATACTCAATACTCGATTTCCAAAAGGATTTCCCGACCGACGACGTTTGCTTGGATTACATATTTAAGAAGAAATACCCCAACACTAAAGGCTGGTACAAGGTTAAAGGCCGTAAGGCATACGCTAATGCCGACGGCAAGCATATCCACCCTCTCAAGGGTACAATCTTCGAGAAGTCCGACACTTCCCTCATAAAGTGGTTTTACGCCATCTTTCTCTTTTCAGTATCAAAAAATGGCATTTCGGCCAAAGAGCTTGAACGTCAATTGAAAGTTACCTACAAAACAGCATGGAGAATGGCAACACAGATATGCAAGCTCATGGAGCAGGGCGGTGATAAACTTTCTGGTACCGTCGAAGCCGACGAAACATACTATGGTGGTTTCAGAAAAGGCGGACAGGGCGGCAAGGCAAAACGCCGATTCTCTGCGGCGGCGATGTCAAAGCCTTAGTATCAAGTTCGTAAGCACACTTGGTTTGATATCAAGAAAAACGTCGAGAAAGGTACGGCAGTCATGACTGACCAGTTTGGAGT
>JARIGY010000081.1 GCA_029288535.1 Candidatus Tayloriibacteriota bacterium
ATTAGCGCATATGCGGATTCCACAAAAGCGGCCGGCGATACCACTTCGGTATCGGTATATTTCAGGGACATGAATTCAGGCAAATGGATCGGGATCGACCAGGATGCCATCTATGACCCATCGAGCATGCTTAAAGTTGCCGTAATGATGGGATACTTAAACGATGCCGATAGGGACCCGACGGTATTGCTGAAAAAACTGCCCTACACTGCCAGCCAGAATATCGGCCAGTATTATAAACCCGCAAACCCGCTTAAGACAGGGACATATACTGTATGGGATCTCATCCAGGCAATGATCATCGACTCGGACAACAATGCCCTTAACGCGCTTTATGACAACAACAGGCAATCCTTCATAGATGTTCTGAAAGAATTGCAGATTCCCGCTCCAGCTTCAACATCCACCACCGACTTCATGTCGCCTAAAACATATTCGACCATCTTCAGAACTCTTTACAGCGCCACGTACCTTTCGCCGGCCATATCCGAACGGACCCTGCAGCTTCTTACATACACAGATTTTAAAAAAGGCCTGGTCGCAGGATTGCCTGCGGATACAGTGGTTGCCCATAAATTCGGCGAACACACCATCACTACAGAGGACGGAAATACGGTGATATCGCGCCAGCTTCACGATTGCGGCATCGTCTACTATCCTGCGCACCCCTATTTCCTATGCGTGATGACCCGCGGAAAAGATTTTCCAAAACTTGAATCTGTCATTTCCCATATCTCCGATATCACCTATCAAAAAATAAAGAGTGGGGTACAATAGAGAGTATATGGCGGCATCCCATCGAAAATACAAGCGGGGCAGAAAAACATTATTCTATTTATTCATCAGCAAAGGCTGGTGGCTTGCCTTGTTCGGCATCGGTTTCATATACATTTCATGGCTGATGTATTTCGGCAGCCTGCATGCCTACACCGATGCTTTTCTCGCGTCGCACGAAAGCTGGTACATCAGCGCGGCAATGCTTTCGGAATGGTCTCTGCTTGTGGGAATATCCTTTATTTTTGTAGGATACATGATCGCCAATATCCACTATCGGACATACAAATTCATGCTCGACAGGCATGCGCTCCACTTGCACCGCGGGCTTTTCTTCGTCCGCGAAACCACGATCCCCTATCATCAGATAACCAACGTGCACATTGACCGGCCGTATGTATACAGAATGTTCGGCGTCGCGCAGCTCGATGTCGTCACCGCCAACAAAGTCGTGGAGGAAAGCGAGAGCAAAGGAAGGAAATTCCTTATTCCAATTATAGACATTTCATTGGCCCGAAGGCTGGCTCGGCACCTTTTGGAAAACGCATCGAGAATCAGAAAAGAGTCGGGCGCTGAAATGGATACCGACGAAGACGAAAGTACTAACGAAGAAGAGGATGAAGATGAAGAAGAGTAGATATTGTATACTATAAAGATGCCAATCATCATCAGCATTGCCACATTCGTGTTCACCCTCCTCGGCGGGCTTTTTGCGCTGCGATTCAAAGACAAGCTTCATCTGATACTCGGCTTCAGCGCAGGCGCGGTCATTGCTGTCGCTTTTTTCGACCTGATGCCGGAAGCGATCTCGCTCGGCAGCAAAACATACAGCATTTCCACCATCACTTCAGTGGTAGCGGCAGGATTTATTTTATATATGATTCTGGACCGGCTGGTAGTGATGCACGGACACACCCACAATGACGAACACGCCGAACCGACCCGCCGCGGCAAACTCGGAGCAGGCAGCCTGTCCATCCACAGTTTCCTCGACGGCGTGGCTATCGGCATCGCATTCCAGGTTTCGGCTGCGGTCGGGCTTATCGTCGCAGTGGCAGTGCTCGTGCATGATTTCTCAGATGGCATCAACACAGTCAACCTTATCCTCAAAAACAAAGGCGATAGAAAAGACGCGATGCGGTGGCTCATTGTAGACGCGCTGGCTCCCGTGCTCGGAGTCATTTCGACATTGTTCTTTACCCTTTCCGCCACGGCGCTCGGCATCGTGCTGGCGATATTCTCCGGCTTTTTCCTCTATATCGGCGCAAGCGACCTTTTGCCGGAAAGCCACCATGCCCACCCCACGAAATGGACCACGATCATGACAGTGCTCGGCGTGGCGATTCTGTTCATTGCGATAAAAATCGCGAGTTTGTAAGATAGCTTATGAAATTCAATAGAAGATTCTATATAGACATCTGCATCGTCCTGATACTTCTCGGGGTTGCTTTTGCGTACCGGGACAGGATCACCACATTTGTCCGGGAACAGCGCAATCTGCTCCACCCCTGTTCTCTGCCTATCGCATATTCTGTCGGCACGATCGATCCGCGATTTGGCGTTTCGCATGCGCAATTCGTCGGTGCAATCCAGAAAGCCATCGCTATTTGGGAAATCCCGATGGGCAGGCAGCTGTTCCAGCTTTCGGCTTCCGACCCGAAATATTCCGATCTTACTATCAATCTCGTGTACGATGCGCGGCAGCAAACTACCGTCGAATTGCAGAAAATGAATTCGACGATAAGCGGCGGCACCGCGCAATATAGGGACACAGTCGAGACCTATAAGAATCTTTTGGCTTCATACAATGACAAGAAAGCCGCGCTTGCGGAAGCCATAGGCAGCTATCAGACCGCTAAAACCTCCTACGAGCAGGAAGCTGCCGCTTGGAATTCACACAATGGCACTAAAGAGCAGTACGCGCAGCTCGAGAGCGACAGGCTGAATCTCAATGCACAAGCAGCTGCCGTAAACCAAGAGCAAAGCGCATTGAACGCCTCAATAGGAACCATCAACTCCACCGCTGCCTCCCTCAACGCAATGGCAAAAGCGCTCAATTTGAAAGTTGATAACTATAATTCGATCAACGCCACTATCGGCACCGAATTCGAAGAAGGCGTATACAGCACCGAAAGCGATATTCCGAGCATCACCATTTTCCAATACAGCGATCAGGATAAATTCATCCGGGTCCTCGCCCACGAGCTCGGTCATGCCCTCGGTCTCGGCCACATAGAAAACAATCCGAAGGCGATCATGTACCCGTACAATACCGCCACCAACGAAAAACTCACCGTCGACGACCTGAATGCGCTTAAAGCCGTTTGCAAAATCAAATAGCTTTTGAAAAACGCATCGGATATAATAATAACATTAGCAGGTAATCATAAAAATGGATGCATAAAAAAATAATAGCAGGAGCAGGCGCAGCACTGACGATCCTCGCGATCGCAACAACAGCATTCGCCCAGGTAGAGACCTCGGCGACTGCAACAACCCCAAGTACAGTAGCAACAAAAATCGCCTGCGTCGGCACGGCAGTAAACACCCGTGAAGCTAGTATCGATGCCGGCATCACTGCCCACGCGCAGGCTATCCAGGATGCGTACACCGCCCGTGCCGCAGCTTTGAAGACAGCATATACAGACACCACAACCGCACAACTCAGAACAGATGTGCGAGCGGCATGGAAAACATTCAATGCTTCGGTAAAAACTGCAAATATGTCTTGGAAGACGACCCGAAACGCAGCCTGGTCTGCATTCAAGACCGCAGCCAAGGCATGCAAAGCCCCAGCTTCGGCAAGCGACAGTGCCAACATGAGCTCTGAAGTTTCAGGACAGTAGGAATTTAGGCATATCAAGTTTAAAAAGCTGCCCGACTAAATCGGGCAGCTTTTTTATAGTCCACACTAGCCCAGTACACTCTATCCGTTAAATATGCAATACTACTGTAATGGCTTCATTGATCGCCCTGCTTTTGCATTACCGGTATGTCATCATCCTGCCGATAGCCATTCTTGAAGGTCCGATCATCACGATCATCGGCGGGTTTCTGGTATCGATGGGCGCCCTCAACCCTTTTATCGTCTACGCATTGGTTGTGTCCGGTGATGCGCTCGGCGACGCGGGATGCTATATTATCGGAAGGTGGGGCTCGCCGCTTGTCGAGAGGCACGGCGCGAAAATCGGCGTAACAAAAGAAAAAGTCGAAGTGGTGAAGGAATACTTTCATTCCCACCGGAGAAAAGCCCTTTTCCTATCCAAAGTACTGCACGGCATCGGCTTCACCGGCCTTATCGTCGCCGGCACGCTCAAGATTCCGTACCGCAAATTCTTCACCGTCTGCTTCCTGACAACTGCCGTCCAGTCTTTGATCTTCCTGCTTATCGGAATCCTGTTCGGGCATGCGTATACGACTATCGGCCAGTATTTAAACTATTACACGGCCGGCTCGATCATCATCGGCGTCATGATCGGCGGCTACCTGGTCATCCGCAAATTTAACGTTCTGATCCAAAAATAACCATGAAAATCCTTATCGCAGCGGACACGTATTTCCCCCAGGTAAACGGCGCGTCTTACTTTACCCAGCGGCTGGCATACAACCTTCAAGCCCATGGCCATGAGGTGAGAGTCGTGGCGCCGGGACAAACCCTTTCCCATACCGACACGGTCGTAAACACCGTACGGCTTTACGGCATCCGCTCCATTCCGGTTATTTTCTATCCGAAGTTCCGCTTCTGCTTTTCTTTTTTCCGCAGCGCGCAAATAAAAAGAATCATACAGGATTTCAAACCTGACATCGTCCATGTCCAGGCTCATTTTTATGTCTGCCGCAACGCGATCCACGCCGCGAAAGAAAATAATATTCCCGTAGTGGCGACCAACCATTTCATGCCGGACAACCTCGTGCATTACATTCCCTTTCATAATACTATCGGCGCGCCATTAATTACGTTTGCATGGAATGATTTTGCCCGTGTCTTCAATAAGGTCGGTCAAGTCACCACTCCGACCAAGACCGCGGCAAGGCTCATCCAGCCTTATTTTAAAAAACATATCGAAGCCATCTCGTGCGGCATCAACCTCGCCATTTTCAAGCCAAGCAATAATGGCGAATACCTAAAGGCAAAATACGGCATCAAGGATCTGCCGACCCTTTTATATGTCGGCCGGCTCGACAAAGAAAAAAACCTCGATATGGTTTTGAACGCCCTTGCCCAGACACTCAATACCACCAAGATGCAGCTGGTAATCGCCGGAGCCGGCGCAGAGCGGGACCGGCTCAAGCAGCAGGCAAAGGAGCTTCGCATTGAAGATAGCGTAATATTCACCGGCTTCGTGTCGGACGAAGACCTGCCGAACCTGTACGCTGTCGCGCACGGCTTTATCATTGCCGGCACAGCCGAACTTCAGAGCATCGTGACCATGGAAGCAATGGCCTCCGGCCTGCCGGTGCTTGCGGTAAATGCCGTGGCTCTTCCAGAGCTTGTCCGCGACGGAGAGAACGGTTTCCTATTCGAGTACGGCAACACAAAGGCGCTTGCCGAAAAAATGACCCGGCTGTTTTCCGACGCCGAGCTGCGCAGGAAGATGGGCACACAGAGCCTTGCCTTCATCGCCGAACACGCCATGGAAAAAAGCATTGCCAAATTCGAACATGTCTACACAGAAGAAATCGCTCACAAGTAGCGACGGCACGGCTGTCTATTATGAAACATACGCGGCCGAGAATCACGCGGAGCCGATTATTTTTCTGCTGCACGGCGTCGGCGGCGACCTCGACGCGTGGCAATATGTCCGCGACAATCTTTTGAAAAAAGGCTTTTCATGTATTGCCATGGATATCCGCGGCCACGGGTATTCCGGCCACCCACGCGCATTTAAAAAGTACGCGCTCCCCTGCTTCATAGAAGATTTTAAAGAAATACTTGAAGCCGAAAAAATCGAAAAAGTAATCCTGGCCGGCCATAGCCTGGGCGCCATTTTAGCCACCCATATCGCCCTGAACTGTCCGGAAAAATTGGAAAAACTCGTTTTGATTTCCAGCAGCAATGTGCCGCCGCCCTATCTGCGGATCCCTGTCCTGAAACACATTTCGATCGCGCTTATGAATGCGCTGGCTTTCGTAAGTCCGCCTGCTTTCCATCCAAGACACTCACTATACCCTGAGGGCAAATTTCACAAAGACTATGAGCTTACCGGACTCATCAGGACTATCTGGCACAATTCGCTGCGAAGCTATCTGCTATCCTCAAAAGAGACGCTTATGCCCAACCTGGCTGGCCGGCTTCATGAAATAACCATGCCTACGCTTATCATATCCGGAGACAAGGACAGCATTTTCCCCACCGCTATCTCCAAGCACATTCATGCAGAAATAAAAAACTCAAAGTTTACAGTCATTCCAAACGGCAATCATGTTTTAGTGCTCAATAATATTCCGGAGGTGACGAACGCGCTTGCGGATTTCATTCCCGAGCGAAAATAAACTATACTTGCTTCTATGAATATCGATACGAGTGTTTTTTTCTTTCTCAATAATTTTGCCGGCCGAAGCGCGCTTGCAGACCATGCGATCATATTCTTTGCAGAATATCTGGCATATGTCATCATTGTGGTGTTCCTGATCTGGCTTTTTTATTCTGCGTATTCTAAAAGAGAGAAACTGGTGATTTTTTCTTCCGCGCTCCTCGCCGCCCTCATTTCAAGATACGGCTTCGGGTCGACGATCCGCTTTCTATGGCATCGGCCGCGGCCTTTCGTAACGCTGCATGTCCACCAGCTTATCCCCGAAAGCTCATATTCATTTCCCTCCGGCCATGCGTCATTCTTTTTTGCCTTCTCGACGCTTGTTTATTTTTACAATAAGAAACTGGGCGTCGCGTTCTTCATCGCAAGCATTGTCATGACGATGGGACGCGTCATGGCCGGCATACACTACCCGTCAGACATTCTCGGCGGCATGGTTGTCGGCATTATCAGCGCCTGGATCACATATTCTTTTCTCACCCGCTTCTTGAAAAAGATATTCGGCTAGGTTTTTGTGTTTCGTTATTTGCTAATAGTGTGGTATTATATTAGAAGCGTGTTCTCTCGTTTAAACCATGTCCCAACCACGGAAGGTGCTTTATGATTCCTGTCAGCTATGACCGATTTTCGTCGTCTACTGGCAATTTCCCGACCTACGATCCTTTAGCCAAGCCCGCTACTCAGACAGTGCCGATCTTTCTGCTTCAATGCTGCGGTTGCGGTTACGAACCTGATCAGATTCGCACCAAAGCACCCGCAACGTGTCCAAAGTGCCACGGTGGAAGTTTCGAGCGAATTCCAATTCCTCGAAGCACGCTGGCAAATGCCATTCGCTACTGAGAAAGAAGCTGTTCTGGCAGCAACACCGAGACCTCTCGGTGTTTTCTTTTGCTTTTCCGGATGTGTTAGAATCATCTTATGAATAAGTCTATAAAAAATACCGGTCTTATTGCGTTATCCGTCATACTTCTTTTCATGGCCACAGTTGGTTATGGCATTTATTCCTACCAATCGAATACCCAGCTTGAAACCGAAAAAACACAATTGAGCGCCTCGCTATCGAGCACTACAGCCAGCCTGGCTCTGGCCCTTAAAGAAAAAACTGATCTGGTAAATACGCTTCAGGCTGCGGCAAATAAAAATAAGGATTTTGCCGACCAGCTGACGCAAGCGACGGAGACAGTCGACAAGCTGCAATGGATGAACATGCTCGACCCGCAGCTTCTGCAGAAATATTCAAAAGTATATTTCCTAAGCGAAAATTATGTGCCGCGGGAGCTTTCGCCGATCGATTCAAAATATCTTTACACGCCGGACCGAAGCCTGGACATCGAAGACCGGGTTCTGCCATTCCTGCAAAAAATGTTCCAAGCCGCATCAGACGACAACGTTGCCATAAAGATCGATTCCGCATACCGCTCATTTGGCACGCAAGCCACGCTCAAATCCAATTACATTGTGAAATACGGCTCCGGCGCAAATTCCTTCTCGGCAGAACAGGGCTACTCCGAACACCAGCTCGGCACCGCGCTCGACTTTACCACTCCCACCATAGGCGGAAGCTTGACCGGCTTTGAGAAAACTGCGGCCTACGCCTGGCTCAACGATAATGCGTACAAATACGGCTTTATCCTTTCCTATCCGCCGAACAATGCCTATTACATATTCGAACCGTGGCACTGGCGCTTCATCGGGATCGAGCTTGCCACAAAGCTTCACGATGAAAATAAGCACTTCTACGACCTCGATCAAAGGGAAATTTCAACATATCTTGGAAACATGTATGAAACTGCGACCTCATCCGTCTCACAGTAGGAGCTTTACATGTTTACACTATTCGGAGAGAAGACTACATACAAAAAAATGTACGGCCGGTTTGTCCAGGTCAGTATTTCCACTACTAGGCGCATCGAGAAAGTCCTGAGCGACATCCCAAACTGGAATACCCGGGAAAAGAACCATCCGGCGGCGATCCGCTACGGCTTGGTTATCGTACTATGCCTGCTGGTATTTGCGATCAAAAAAATGCTCGGTCCGGCACTCGGCAACGCGACTCCTTTTCTGCTGTTTTATTCTGTCATCCTACTGAGCGCATGGTACGGCGGCCTAAAACCGGGAATACTGGCTGTTATCCTTTCCGTCTTCATGGCTTCTGCATCCGGCACTATTATTTCTACCGTTTTTTTCATACTTGAAGGCCTGCTGATCGCGGGAATAAGCAATTCGATGCACAAAGCTCTCCGGATGCGCGAAGAGGGCGACCAATTCATCAAATACTATGCAAGCATCGCCCAGAATATTTCTGACGCAGTGATTTCGACCGACATGGATGACAGGATAGAAAGCTGGAACAAAGGTGCCGAAACGCTTTACGGCTGGCAGAGCCATGAGGTGATGGGTTCTCCCCTTTCAAACGTACTCCGCGCCACGTACAGCGTCCTGCAGAAAAAAGAGATGCGGGAAGACCTGTTGCGCGAAGGAAATTGGAAAGGCGAAATATCGCATAGGCGCAAGAACGGCTCCCGGGTTTTCGCCCTGACGTCGATGTCGCTGCTTCGGGATGAAGACAGGAAGCCGCTCGGAATCGTCATGGTCAACCGCGATATCAGCGACCGAAAAAAACTTGAGGAAGGCAAAGATGATTTCATCGCCCTGGCAAGCCACGAGCTCAAAACTCCTCTCACAAGCACTAAGCTCTACATCGACGTGCTGAAACAGCGGTTCGAAAACGGCCAGGACAGAAAATCCCTGCTGTATCTTTCCAAGATAGACACCCAGGTCCGGAAGCTTCTCGAGCTCGTAAAC
>JARIGY010000085.1 GCA_029288535.1 Candidatus Tayloriibacteriota bacterium
GAGCTACAGCACTCATCTCACACCTCCGCCAAGAAGTGCCTCGAATCGTTAGAACAACAACTGAATATAAGTATGCGCCCGGTACAGTTAACTGTAAAGATGGTTATGCACTTTTGAGATTTCGGGCAATCAATAGTGCGACCGCTTTAAGCTCTGCCTCCGGAGTCATTTCCCGTTCCCCTGGCCTGTATAAAAATTTTCTTGGTTCGTATTCGAAAATTCCCGCATCACCAGTTTTTCTGGGAAGTATGTGGAGGTGAAAATGCGGCACGGATTGTCCGGCGAGAACGCCTTCATTCCAAGCAATATTGAAACCTTCAGCGGCAAAGGTTTTTTTCAGGGAATCTTCTATTTCCGATTTAAGCTCAAAAATTGCAGAAATTTCCTGCGATGTCATATCTGAAAATTTTGAAACGCAGCGGATTGGAGAAATAAGAATGTGGCCTGGAACTATCGGCATATTTGTCGGAAAAGCCCACGCCAGACTGTTCCTTATGATGGTTCGATCTTTTATTTCCGGAATTTCACAGAATGCACATTTCATATAAATTACATTAAAACAAACTCTGCTTCGAGGCTTCGATATCCGGATCTTCTTCCTTCTTTTTTACCGGTTTGGGAGCGGCTTTTTCCTGAAGCACTTCGCGGTATTTGTTCATGTACGCGCAGTATTCGCAGGTTTTGCCGGACGCCGGCAATTTCGAACCATCCAGGCATTCTTTGATCTGAAGCAGTATCGGCTCTATCCATGCATCGTCGCCGCCTTCAAGCGGCACGAGCGTAATGTCGAATTCAAGCTTTGCATCGAAAGCCTTCTTGTCGGCCAAACCGTTTACATACACGAAATATCCTATCTTTGAAACCTTGAAGCCGATCTGCCGGAGAAGCCATTGGTAGATTTCCACCTGCCGCTTGTATTGCCCGTGCCAGTCGCTGTCGTCGAGCGTGATGATCTTGCCTTCTTTTGAAGTTGCCTTGTAGTCGACAACCATGAGCTCGCCTTTTGGCGTCACCCACACATCATCTATCGCTCCGGTTATCAAAAAACCCGTAGCCTTATGCGGATACTGGATGCCGGTAAAATTATGCCGCCACAGATCCATGTCCTTATGCTGAAACGGCACGGCGTCTATGCCGTACTCTTTCATCAGCGGATGGGCCGAACCCTTGGAGCGATGGATATCGAACTCTTTCTTGAGAAGCTCGTCGACAGCGATGTTGAGGGTAAACGACGGGGTTTTCGGCCGAGTCACTCCCATCACGTTATCGAGATAGAAACACCTCGGACACTGCTGAAAAAGCTCTATTTTTGAACGGGAGAGCTTCCAGTTTTTACCGCCGTAATTCCAGTCGGCAGAGCGTCTTTTGGCGTTGAAGTATTGTGCCATCCGAGGATTATACCACGCGATTATTCGCTGTCTTCCAAATGCGGCGGAAAGCGGGCGATGAACTTCTTAATGATCGCATGCTCGATGCGCCACATGATCGTGAAAACGAACAAGGCCAGAAAGGTAGTGAAGAAAGCGAGTACGTAGAAATTGAAGCCGACAGCGATGCCGATGATAGCCGAGACCCAGATGCCTGCCGCGGTAGTCACTCCGCTTAGCCGCGAACCTTGGAAAATAATGAGTCCTGCGCCGAGGAAACCGATACCGGTAAGGATAGAGGCTATCATCGGAGCCGGGTCATAGCTGCCTGGAAAAAAGCCGATCGCCCGGATGGAGATCATGGTCATGAGGCAGGCTCCCATTGCGACGAGACCATAGGTTCGAGGTCCTGCAGTGCGGCCGACAAGCAGCCGCTCGATGCCGAGGACCATGCCGAACAGAAGAGCGAGGATGATTTGTACAAACGGAATAAATTCAGGGCTTATAACGTTTGAAAGGTGCATTATGGCTGTTGATCAGTTGCGATTGTAGCCGAGAACTTGGTCATGATGACTGCACCGCTTGCGTCTTTGATGGGAAGATCTTTTGACGGTTCGAACAAATGCGGATTGCCGTCGTCGTTGCTGATTGCTGCAAAATAGCTTTTGCCGACTACCATTGGCCGGAGCAATTCTACGATGCCGCTATTCTTGCCTTTGTCGAAAAGCCGCGCGCCGAGGATATTGCCCGGCACGCCGTTATTGTCGTCGCGAATCAACACCCAGCCCGGTGCCTTGAGGGAAACCTGCGCAACCGTAACCAATCGTCCTGGGTTCTGGTCGTCTATCTTGATGGCTGGCCCGTTGCCGACAATGCCGGAGCTGCCTTCTTCGGTGAGGGTTGATGACGCAATGCTGTTGTTATCTACCATCGCCGCACCCGTATCTTCTTTGACAGAAGAAGCTGCTCCGCGGTTGTTCCAAAGCCAAATGCCGCCGAGCGCCACAACAATACCTACAATAACCGCAATACCCATTCGAATGTTCTGATTTTTAGTCATAATATTGTCTATATTTCTAATTTCCCCAGTATACACTGGAAGCGCGGAGTGCAAAAGGGGCTATGCATTCTTGGCTGCAGTTTCTGCCAAGCGGTCGAAAAGCTCGATCTCCTCGAAAACCGCATCGCGGTTGGCTTCGCTCAGGCCGATCGCCTGCAGGATGCCCGGATCCTCCTTCAGGGTACTGCACAAAATAATGTTTTTTTCGAGCAGCTGCTTTTTATCGTGGTCGCTCAGAGACATGAGACTCGTCAACGGATGAAGTCCGGACTTCGCAATCATATCCTTAAGCCCATTGTCGGGCGGGTAATTCCAGCCGACGATTTTCAGGTTGTTGCACTCGGCGTATTTTATCGCGCTCAGGGAGAATTTGGTGTTGGTAATGAGCCAGCCCTCGCTTATTTTCTGCCGGATGCCGCCGAACTCGAATACCGTTTCGGCCAGATCCTCAAACCGGGCTTTGACATAGAGCACCACTTTCAGGTCGGATTTCAGGCCGAGCTCATTGTGGAATTTTACTTCGCTCATGATAAGTTTGCCCCGCTTCCAGGCCACGACATCGACTTCGTGCTCGACGCATTTGCCAAGCACATTCTGGTCGGTCAGGGTTTCGTACCCCATCGTTTTGAAAATTTCCGCCACAAAACGCTCGAACGGGAAGCCCGAAGGCCCCAGGCTCATAACCGCGCGCCGCAGGGAATATTGCACTGCCGTCGGTCGCTCCAGTCGATGCAGCAATGAAAAGGATCTTTGGTAGATCTCGTGCGTGCTCATGCCGTCTTCTATGTCCTGCGCGATGTTTGCCGCCACCTTCTGCACTAGCGAAGGCGATGCATTTGAACGGCGGAGCGAATGCTCGAGCTTGGCAATGTCGAATGCCTCCAGCTCGCCGCTCGCCTTTTTGATCATGATAGTTTGCTGTGGCATATGTTCAGTATAACTTTTCTATGATTCCGCCGCCAACGCATTCCTCGCCTTTGTAAAGCACGAGAGATTGCCCAACGGAAACGCCGTCCTGCGGCACGTCGAAAACAACCGTCGCATTTTCAATGGCGCAGGCCTGCTTCTGCTGGCGATATCTGATCCGGGCGGAAATGCTGCCGGAGCAAGGCTTGCCCGAAATCCAATTGATATTTCCGAGCGTAACTTTCGTGATCGTCTGGATCGGATCCTGTTCGGCGTTTTTATTCGACACCGTCAGGATATTCTTAGCAGTATCCTTGGCGATAATATAGTACGCTTTATCAGCCGGAGTTTTTTCGGTGATGGTAAAACCATGTCGCTGGCCGATCGTATAGAAAAGCGCGCCATCGTGCGTGCCGATTATTTCTCCGGCTTCGTTTACGACATTGCCGGGCTCCGACTGCATGTAGTGCGAAAGAAATTCCTTCATGTCTACTTTGCCGATAAAACAGATGCCCTGGCTGTCTTTCTTTTCTGCAGTCGGCAGTTTGAATTTTTGAGCAAGCTTCCTGACTTCGCTTTTTTGCAGATGACCGACAGGAAACAATGTGTGCTCGAGCTGCTCTTGGGTCAACGTCCACAAAAAGTAACTTTGGTCTTTATTTTTGTCGGCACCTTCAAACATCCCAGCTCCACTAATCTGCGCATAATGCCCAGTCGCCACATAATCCGCGCCCATTTCCAAGGCTTTTTTGAGAAACGCGCCGAACTTCACTTCCTTATTGCACATGACATCCGGGTTTGGCGTCCTGCCCATTTTATATTCATCGAGCATATAATCGACCACGCCCGTTTTGTACTCCTGCTCGAGATCGAGCGTGATAAAAGGCATGTCGAGAACGGCAGCGGCCCGCATCGCGTCGCGGCGCTCCTCTTTCCATTCGCATGGAAGCCAGTCCGGATGCCAGACTTTTATGAAGACTCCGGTCACATCGCAGCCTGCTTTTTGAAGCAGCGCAGCGGAGACCGAGCTGTCGACTCCGCCCGACATGCCGACAAAAACTTTGCGGCCGCGTTCAGCAAAAGCTTTTTTCATTGCAGATACTTGTTAACATTGGCGGCATGCTCTTCGAGCGTTTTGGCGTAATGCATGTTGCCGTTCTTATCGGTCAGGAAATACAGGTAATCCGTTTTAATGGGAGTAACCGCCGCCATGATGCTGTCGATCCCCGGATTTGAAATGGGAGTCGGCGGCAGGCCGGCATGGATATAGGTGTTGTAAGGCGAATCTATTTTGAGGTCGTCCTTGGTAAGCTGCGAGGTCGTCTTGCCGTTTATATAGCGGAACGCAGAGTCAACCTGAAGCGGAATACCCAGGCGGATGCGCTCCCAGAGAATCCCGGCTACGACTTGCCGAGTATGCATCTGGCGGGCTTCGCCTTCGAGAATGGAAGCCATGGTGAGCACCTGGTCGAGCGGCTTGCCGAACTGCTTAAGGGCATTCTGCACATTCGCATCCCCGATCTTTTTGGCAAAATTCGCCGTCATAGTCTCCAGCACCTTTTCGGGCATGACATGCGTGCCGAATTTGTATGTATCCGGAAAAAGATACCCTTCCTTTCCTTTGGCCAAAAGCACGAATTTCGAACTATCGAAATCGGGATAATTCTTCAAAAGAATATCTGAAATATCGAAAATAGTGTCTCCTTCCGGTATCGTCGTCTTGAGCTGCCCAACCTCGAAATCTCCGGCCGTCAGCCGCTTTGCGACCTGGAAGACATTTTCCGGCTTGCTGAAATAATATTCCCCGGCGACGATCCGCCGCTCATGCCTGAGAAAAATGATGAAGTTCACCAGCCAGAACGGCGAACGGATCACATGCTTTGCCTGAAGCTCCTGGGAAATTTCCGTCAGGCTTTTCCCGTTGGCAACCGAGATGCCTTCATTGGCTGGAAACCCGCCCGGCGCCCTGAATTGGAACAGATAGAAGTACAGCAAAACCGCGCAGGCGATGCACGCCGCCAAAGCGGCTCGCTTCTGATTTTTGGAAAAGGAATATGCCATGGAAACTATGTAGGTAGGTTAGTGGGAGCCTGGGCGCGCTTGGACTCGATGCGAGGCAATCCCGGAGTAAGAGCGACAAGGCCAGGAAAATGATAGAGCGTAGCCAGCTCTTCGTTCGTCATGACCATCGATTTGAATTTGTAGGGATAGAAGAAAAACATCCGGCGCTTATACGAGTCGAGCATGCGGCGCTTCATGCGGTCCAGGCGGATGTTGTTGTAATCTTCCCATGGGTAATCGAAGTCTGTTGTCCGCTCGGCCTTGAGGGTATTGAGATTGCTGGAACTGAACGACCGCATCAGTCCGCGAATGCCGGTAACAGTTGTCTGATTCCTGCTGCCTTTATCGGGCACGGCGTATATCACCCGGATGCCGGCATCGTACGGGAACTTGCCTAGGCTCCGTTCAATGGCGGAAATCTGTTCCATTTCACCCTGGGATGGTCGCTGGCGGCCCTCTTCCTTTATCTTATCCTGGATCTTTTTTATTTCGGCTTTTGCAGCCTTAGACCAATCTTCCTTAGGCGAAAAGAAACCGGCATGCTTTTCGGACTTGTGCCCGCGCACGACATACTGCAGCCAGATCTGCTCGCCTTTTTTGATCGAGCCCATGAACTCTATCAGGCTCGTGATCGGGTCATTCTTGAATTCCTCTTTGGGGTCTTTGTCGAGGCCGTAATCGAGATATGTCTTTATCGGATACGCTTCGGGTTTTATATATTCAAAATGAGCGCCCCACATGTCGCTTTCGCCCGGTCTGTAAAAAAAGTTCTTGGTGTAATCCACCGCTTCGGTCACCTCGATGTTCGGGTACTGGCTGTAAAGCTGGGACTCGACGATTTCGCGGATATTCTTGCGGACCCACATATAAAAGTGCACCTGTCCGTCTATCGAGACGATTTCAAGCGACGACCAGGCCCGGACTTTTCCGTCCCAGTACCTGTCAATGAATGTTCCCTCGCCGCCCAACTGGTGAAGCGAAAGAAGCGCGACTTCCATCGCGACAGGCGATTTGGAAATTTCCCTCGGGATCTTGATCTCGATCACGACCATTTCGGTCTTCAGGAAAAAAAGATAGCGGACATAGCGCACCCACAATTCCCAGAAGACGATGCCGGTGATGAACGGAAGCCAGATGGGATAGAACTCAAAAAATATCGCGAGTGTGCGGTAGGTCGTTTCACCGTAGAGCTTTACGATAAAATCGTGGAGCATATACAGTCAGTATAGCAAATATAAGTGGTTATGCCGAGAGTGAATAGCGGCCTTCCTTGTCTTTCTTGAAAAACTTCGGATTCTGGAGATTGACCATGATCGTGTTTTCCTTGACATAGCGCTCTTTGAGAACCTTTTCGATAATCTTGTCTTTCTGCAACGGACCGTTCTGTTCGATGACTTTTCGGATCACGTCTTTGACGACGCCGGAAATGTAACCCCATTCAGAGAGCGCGTAGAGGCCGCGGCCAACGAGAACAAATCGGGGGTCTTTGATCAATTCATTGTGCGTTGTTGCGACGTGAGCCTTCTTTTTGAAAAGCTTTTCGATCTGCTTGGCGACTTCGGTAAAGTGGATAGGAGAACCGTGCTTGCGGATGACGAGAAACGCGTAGTCGCGCATGCCTTTCGCGTTGACGTTCGGGCTTGAAGCCTTGCCCCATTCGCCGAGCGGGTTTTTTGAAATGGCTTTTGAAAGCGCCAGCCATCGCTTGAGGATTTCCTCCTGCTTGTATTCGTCGGAAACTTCTTTCAGATGTTCGGCAAAAGAACGGATGATGTCCTGCTCCGACACAAGGTCGTTATCGGAAAGATTGGCGTAGAGCTTGTGGAGAGAAGAGTGGACTTTGTCCGAGAGGTCCTGGTCGATAAACCAGCGGTGCTTGAAATGCTCGTCTTCCTTGCTGCGCTTGAATGATTCGCCGAGTATGAAAAGGAGATTGAGATGATTGTGGGTGCTTTTGTCTTTGGTGATGTGATTGAGAAGATCTTCTTCGCTGACAAGGCCGCCCAGCGTGTGGAGAACCGCTTCGAGCTCGTCAAAAGCCTTTTTTTCCTTCTGATAATCCTTGGATTTGCGGATAGCCTGGATAGCGTGATTTTCGATCTGTCGGACGCGTTCGCGGGTGATATTGTACTTCTTGCCGATAGCCTCGAGCGTCATGCGCTCCGTATCCTTGCCCAAACCGTATCGGGAAACCATAACATCGCATGCCCGTTCCGGGAGAACGGCCAAGAGCCTCTTGGTAACCTGCTTCGGCTTGAATGTAATGACGGCCATGGTGTAAATATGTATTTTTATTTAGTAATGCCTTTGACGTTTAGTCGAATCTATATCTATGTTTTATCACGAGGGCTGCAAGAAGTCAAGAAAGCCTAAACTACGACAATATTGACAAGCCTGCCCTTGACATAGATCTCTTTTTTCACTTCTTTATTTTCGATCCATTTCACCACCTCAGGCACGGATTTAGCCATATGTATAGCCGTTTCCTGGGTAATTTCCGGGTCAGCCCTGAACTCTCCCCTCATCTTCCCGTTCACTTGGACCACGATGGTAAGCTCCTGCTTTTGAAGCTTCGCGGGGTTGAACGCCGGCCATGAAGCGAGGTGAACGGAAGTGCTATGGCCGAGGTTTTTCCACAACTCTTCCGCAATATGCGGAGCAAACGGCGCAAGCAATTGGAGGAAATGCTCGGCATAGCTTTTCGCTATTTTTTCTTTTTTGTCGAATGCATTGAGCAGGATCATGAGGCTCGACACGGCGGTATTGAACTGCATGGCTTCAATGTCTTCGGAGACTTTTTTTATCGTCTGATGGATCAGGGATTCAATACCGCCCCCATCCCCTCCTAAATTAGGAGGGGTGGTATCTATTTTTTCCTGCAATTTCCAGACGCGTTCCAAAAATCGGCGCGGGCCTACAATGCCGTCGGTACTCCATGCCACAGGCTGGTCGAACGGTCCCATGAACATTTCGTAAAGCCTCAGCGTATCGGCGCCATATGCCTCTATAATGCTGTCTGGGTTCACGACATTGCCTATCGATTTGGACATTTTGACTCCGCCTTCGGCCAGGATAAGCCCGTGGGAAGTGCGCTTTCGATATGGCTCGGAAGTCGGCACCAGACCCTGATCGAACAGGAACTTGTGCCAGAAGCGCGAATACAAAAGGTGCAGTGTCGTGTGTTCCATGCCGCCGTTGTACCAGTCGACAGGCGTCCAGTAGTCGAGCTTTTTCGGATCCGCAAGTGCCTTTTTGTTTTTCGGGTCGGTGTAGCGCAAATAATACCAGGAGCTTCCCGCCCAGTTGGGCATCGTGTCGGTTTCGCGCTTTGCTTTGCCTTTGCAAACCGGACACTTCGTATTGACCCATTTGGTAATGGCCGCCAACGGGGATTCGCCGCTGTCTGTCGGCACATAATTCTTAACGTTCGGAAGCTTCACCGGCAGATCCTTTTCCGGCACCGGCACCCAGCCATTCGTCTCGGGATTATTTTTCGCGCAGTTCTCGCAATGAACCATCGGGATCGGTTCGCCCCAATATCGCTGTCGCGAAAATATCCAGTCGCGAAGCTTGTAGGTGGTTACAATTTTTCCGTACTTTTCTGCAATTTTTTTTTTAGTATTTTGAGATTCCTGCCCGGAAAATGCTCCGGATCCGACAAGCACACCTTCGCCCGGATATGCTTTTTCCCCATACTTCATGCGATCAAGAATAAGATCCATCTCGGCATGAGCCATTCGCTCTGGAGTGATATCTTTTTCATCAAGCCAGATAATTTCATGCTTGGCTTTTTCTTCATCTGTAATAGGAGCAGGCTCACCTTCGCCTAATTCAAAAAGAATGGTCCAGGTATGAGCAACACGATTTACGTCTTTATGCGCAGCAAAGAATTCTGACTGAACAGGTCCAATAATACTTTTTTTGTAGGTAAGATTCGAGTAACCTGTCTCTTCCATGATTTCTCGCCTTGCAGCTTCGATAGGATCTTCATCACCTTCGATACCGCCAACAACAAAGGTTGTCCACGGCTGCGTTTTCCATCTCAGACCGAGATACTTTTTGCGCTTTGGATCCCAAATGATGCCGAGTATTCCTTTTCTGAATACAATTTTCTTCCCTGCTACATGTGGATTGCGATGATCAACTCGAAGTGGAGCAATGACAGGCTTGATTGGAAGATTATATTTCTTCGCAAACTCAAAATCCCGCTCATCATGGGCAGGCACGGCCATGACGGCTCCGGTACCGTAATTTGCCAAAACATAATCCGCAACGAAGATAGGGATTTCTTCACCGGTTGCAGGGTTAATAGCCTTGACTCCTTTTAGCTCGACACCGGTTTTGGTTTTGTCAGCTGATGTTCTCTCTATTTCGTCTTTCTTTTTTGCTTCTGTTGCATACTTTTTTACTTCATCGGCATTTGCGAGCACACCCTTATGATTTTCATCCAAAGCCAGAGTGACCCACAAGTGTTCGGGAGCAAGCACAATATACGTAACGCCGAAAAGCGTATCGGCTCTTGTCGTGAATACTTTTATATGGGCTTTTTCTCCTCGCGGGCCGCGGTTCTCATTGAGCTTTGCATTTGCAAATTTCAATTCAAAACTTATTTCCGCGCCTTCGCTTTTGCCGATCCAATTGCGCTGTTGGATTTTTATCCGTTCTTGAAAATCTACCGTATCCAAATCCTTATCGAGCCTGTCGGCATACTTGGTGATAGCGAGCATCCACTGTTCCTTCTCGCGCTTTTCCACCGGAGTGCCGCAGCGCTCGCATTTGCCGTCGATCACTTCTTCATTGGCCAAGCCGATTTTATCTTTCGGACACCAATTGATCACCATTTTCTTTTTGTATGCCAAACCCTTTTTATACATCTGCAAAAAGATCCACTGCGTCCATCGGTAATATTCCGGATCGGACGTGTTGATCTCCCGCGACCAGTCGAACGAGAAGCCGGCCGCTTTGAGCTGCCGCCGGAAATTATCGGTATTTTTCTTGGTTACCGCTTTCGGGTGCTGCCCGGTCTTGATCGCGTAGTTTTCGGTCGGCAGGCCGAATGCGTCCCAGCCTATCGGGTAGAGCACGTTGTAGTCTTCCATCCTGCGCTTCCTGGAAATGATATCCATGGCGGTATTTGAGCGAAGGTGGCCGGTATGCATCCCGTCTCCCGAAGGAAAAGGAAATTCTATCAGCGAATAGAACTTGGGCTTTTTTGAAAAATCTGCGGCTTTGTAGATTTTCTTTTTATCCCATTCTTTCTGCCACTTCTTCTCTATTTTCTTATGATCGTATGGTTTTGGTTTCATTTATTTGATGGTTGAGCGGACCGGATAAAGCTGCGGGTCTATTGTCCGAGCAAAGCATACGGCGCCCGCAGCGTGCTGCCAATTATCCTGATTATTCATTATTGGCATTGATCCTTTCGGATAGGCGCTATTTGCCGGAAGATCGAATGTTGCGCAAAGCTTGAATGTCGTTGAAGCAGTAGCAGAATATGCATAACCGGCATTGGTTTCAGGATCTACAGGTAGTGCTGAATTTGAAAGCGGATCATTGAGATCGCTCAGCTGCGCCGGCAACTTCCCTTTCTGCTGCCAATAATTGAGGACCTGATATTGGATATTCTGCAGGTCGCCAACGCGCTGCTGATCGAAGCGGAGTTTGCGCTGGGTTGCCGGAGAACCCACATAGATAAACCCAGCAACGATAGAGCCGACCACCAGCACAAGCGCGACCCCGGCAAAAAGCTTTACGATGCGCGTCCGTTTTTCTACGGCAGTGCGGATGTCGATAAGATAATAGGCGAAAATCAAACCTGCGACAACAAACACAGAAATCACTTTGAAAATAAATTGCGCGGTCGTTTCGCCGCCGAGAAGGTTGAATACAAGAAAAATAAGATCGATAGCGAGAGTCAGGCCGGAAATGAAAAGCGTGAAATAGACGAGCCATTTGCGCACGCCAAGCGACTTTTTTTCGGGAGCTGCAATGAGCTGCTTGTTGTAAATCCATCCCAAAACAAGATATAGGGGAAACATAATGATCAGAGAAGCTACTGCAAATCGGATCGAGCTGGCAGAGCTGTCGTAATAATTGTTCAATGTATCGGGAAAAACTTTGGCGATGATGTCGAACAGCAGATTGACCAGGTTAATAGCACTTATATAAAGAGCCACGATAATGCCCAGATGAAGAAAAAAATCGCTCGGCGCCGTTCGTATTTTTTGTGTTTCCTGCATGGCAAAACTATACCACATTTTACACTTTATGACACACTACAGTCTTTCTTTTTTATAAACTTTAAGCTAGATTAGTTATGGAAGTGCCCAAAAGCACTTGTTGCGAGTTCAACCGAAGCTCAGGTATGACTCCTTTGACGGCGTTCTTCTCGTCAGGGTTAGCTTTTAGGCTAAATGCTTGAGCAACGTTCGCAACCCCCGTCTGTGATCCCCGCTTGCCGGGAACATGTCCAGACGGGGCTATTTTTTTATCTAAATTTTAAACTCAACACCACCATTTTCATTGGCCCTCTAAACCGAAAAATATTTGGAAAACCCCATTTGCTCGTTTACTACGGCACACAAGACATTTTTATACAGCAAGCAAAAAAGCCGCCGTATTTCTACAGCAGCTTTTGGGATACAAGCGAATCAATCGCTTCCGCCGTTTCCTTGATAAGAGAAAGTTCTTTTGCCTTTGCCGGGATAGCCCACACATACTCATCATGGTCGGTGCTCAACTTAATATCCGATGAAGTGGGTTTGCATAGGAAAAAGATCCCGATGATCTGGAGTTGTTCTCCGCGGACAACAGGCCTCCATTCACCAACGTAGAAGGGATGATCGATTTCAACATTCATCCCAATCTCTTCAGATGTTTCTCGTTGAATAGCATCGGTAAACAATTCTCCAACTTTGACTTTGCCGCCGGGAAAATCATACTTGCCCTTGTTGGCTCCTCCTTCATACTTCATTGACTCACGGATAAGCAGAAGTTTGCCATCCTTCACAAGAACAGCTCTCACTGCAACAAACTGTTTTGAAATTAGATTTTCCATGTTTTTCTCCTTTCTATGTAGTAGATTACTATAATTTTATAATAAAGAAAATAAATGGCTAAACCTTGAACTCAATTGTTCCTCACTTCGTTCGGAGTGATCGATCAAAATCGAGCAAAGCTAGATTTTAAGCTCAACGCTACCATCCTTTAAACTATTGTGTTAATCTGGAAGACGGAATAAGTTGGGTGCTGGGGTTGCCCCTTCACTCTGGGCAAAAGGCCCATCTTCCAGAAAGGAGCGCCTCATGGGCAAGAATTACCCGCCCTGGGTGAAATCCACCCAAAACTAGAGTTCGCGCCGCTGATATACTCTAGGAATCAAAAAAAGTATCGGCAAAAGGCACTATCACTCATCCACCCCCGGAGAGAGCATAGTGCCTTTTATTTATTTTAAATTTTAAACTCCATCACATCCCCGTCCTTCACAATATATTCCTTGCCTTCAGTGCGAAGCAAACCTTTTTCTTTTGCAGCGGCAAACGAGCCAGCTTCGAGAAGCTTGTCCCACTCGATCACTTCGGCGCGAACGAATTTATCTTTAAAATCTGTATGAATCGCCGTACCCGCCATTGGCGCGGTCCAGCCTTTGCCGATAGTCCACGCCCGCGTTTCTTTTTCTCCGGTTGTAAAATAGGTAATGAGATTCAACAGATCGTAGCCGGTGCGGATGAGGTCGTTGATACCATCATCATGATTTTCGGCTGCAAGAGCTTCACGCATCTCGGCTTTTTCTGCACCTTCAAAATCTTTCAACTCTTCTTCTATTCTCGCATCGACAATAACCCACTTTGCTTTTGAAGCTTCAAGAAATTTCATAAGCGCATCCCAGCGCGCGTCTTTTATTTCATCAAGATTTTTCCCTCCCGCTTTTTTATTCAAAACATACATCATCGGCTTGATCGTCAACAAGTGAGTTTGTTTCCATGCCGGCATTTCGGCTTCTGTTGGAGTTACTGTCGAGGCAAGTTCGCCAGCCTGTAAAGCCGCGTCTATGCGTTGTAGCAAGCCATGTTCAAGCACGGCTGCCTTGTCGCCTTTCTTGGCGTCTTTGGCGACATTGCCGAGGCGCTTGGTGACAGTCTGCATATCGGCCAGGATAAGTTCCAGGTTGATAACTTCAATATCAGAAACAGGATTTATTTTTCCGTCGACGTGAATGATATTTTCATCATCGAAAATACGCACGACTTGGGCGATAGCGTCCGTCTCGCGGATGTTCGTCAAAAACTGGTTGCCTAAGCCTTCGCCTTCCGACGCGCCTTTTACCAAACCGGCAATGTCTACAAACTCGACCGCCGCGGGGACGGTCTTCTGGGTCTTGGAAAATTCGGCAAGCTTATGAAGCCGCTCGTCTGGAACGATAACGACACCGACCGAAGGGTCGATAGTCGCAAACGGATAATTAGCAGCAAGCACGCTCTTTTTTGTAAGCGCGTTAAAAAGGGTTGATTTGCCAACGTTAGGAAGACCGACGATACCGATGGATAATGACATAGAGCACTACTATAGCAGTAAATGAATAGTTATCAAATTTGCAGAAGCTTTGCCGTAAGATGCTTATTCATGCTTTTATGATTATTCAAAACAGTTAGATATTCTTCTCTTGAAAATAAGCGGATGGATTTTATATCAGCATCCTTATTATCTTGAAACCTTTTCAATAACACGTCGGAAGAGATATCGAGGACAACTTCAAAATAAAAGGCGACATTCGTCCTATATTCTAAATAGATTGTCTGTAGGTATGATTGTCGGATATCCGCTTCAGTAATGCCAGCCTCTTCTTTAAGCTCATTGTAAAATGACCTGAAAACATCATTGCCGTTATTCATCAGAACATTCGTTTCCATAATACCGCCGACCAAATCAATGGCATTGAGGTTCATTGATCTGCCTGTCAGTTCTACCATCAGATAAAGATCGTCAGAAGTCTTAATCGAAGCGGAAGAAAAGCACCCCTTGCGATAATATTCTTCAGGCAAATCAAAGTATTCCGGGATCACTATTAAGCCATCCCGCACTTTGTATTCTATCGTTCCAAAATCAATGCTGATTTTCCCTTCTTTTTCCTGAATAGAGTTCAATCTATAAGAAATACCGTTATAGCAGATCTGGCCGTTTTCTTCTGCTTTTTTTACTTTCGCCTGCCACACACTCTCAAGTTCAACCTCGATCGCAGGATCAACCTTTCTATCAGACGCACTGACAGAAACTTCTAGATCATTGGGTTTAAATTTTCCAGTTACTAAAATTCTTGGTAGGTCCATATGGGTAATATTAATTTTTGACTTCACCTAAATGCGCATGATCATTCCATACCCAAAGCCACCACGGAGCATTCTTATCTTTATCGCCAAAACCAGGTACAGCTTCATCATCTATATCATAGCCAAGTACGGTAATACCGGTATTTTCCATATGGAAGCTGCGGATACATCGTTCGCATTCTTCCCCTTTTAAATCATTTCCAAATAAAACACAGGCAATGATGATTCTTAGAATAAAACCGTGAGTAACTACTAATATGGTATCTTCTGGTCGTTGGGCTAAATGATCAAGCACAGCAAATGCTCGATTTTTAAGATCATCAAAATTTTCTTCATCAGAAAATCGCCAATTTGGTTTAGAAAAGTTTGCTTTAATTTCTTCTTCTGCCCTACATGCTATTGGATTATCCTTTGGCTTACCCAGAACTTCAGATGGCCTCCTTCTCTCAACAAATAAGTCAGAATATTCAATTGGTTTTGGCACTTTCCTGAGGATAAAGTCAGCCGTCTCCTTCGCTCTGGCCATGGTAGAAGAAAGAATTATTTCTATTGGCAATTTTGCACAGCGTTCAGCAACAAAAGCAGCTTGCGACCTGCCTTTCTCAGTCAACCCTGTTGCGGCAGTTTGCCTGATCGGACCGCTATTACCTTCACTTTCACCATGCCGTACAAAATAAACCTTTTTCATATGGTTGATCTATTTATCGTTATGGTAGCTATAAATCTGCTTGAAAGTCCCAACTACGTTGCCTGGACACTTCTCTAGAATATCAGAAACAATTTTCGGTGTACCATCAATCTCATCAAACGATCTTAAAACCATTTCATGCCTTCCCTTAAGCGCATCATCTAAAAGATATTCAATGCCGTTTACCTTCAGTGCATTAGAAAGATATTCCACTTTAGGAGGCGCACTTGCTTTCATGCCAAGACCATGCGGAGTAAGAAGTAGTTTATCTTTACCATTCTGAATAAAATTCTTACCGGTAAATTGCGGCTGTATGAAGAATAGCGGCTTCCCTGGATCCGTAAGCAGCAGATAAAAATCTTGAGCATTCCATTGGCACCCAATGGCTACGGATGATTCCGTTGGCATTCCATAATGCTGCACATTCAGAATTTCCTTATCAATTCGGCTGCCACCAACCAGCGTTTCAGCAAAAAATTGATGCCGCACTCTATTGTACTCTTCAAGTATCATAGCTCGTTTTGCGAACAGCTCTGCTTTTAGGCCTGAAATGTACCTGATATATCGAGACGAATCTTCATCCCTAAAAATTTCAATGCTGTCATAAAACCAATTACCCTGTGTCGGGTAAAGACCATTGTACTGTTTCTTGAATTCGCTTGCCGAAGAATGCTGCAACAAATAATATCCATCAGGCACAACAGATGAACCCCGCACTTCCCCGTATGTTATGAAATGGTTGCCTTTGGCAAAATTCCAAACATACGTTGTTTGGGGAACGATATTGATCGCTTTTTCAACAAGAGTGTCAAATTCCTCTTTACTGGCTATAGGCTGAGAAAGCCTAAAAAGACTAATGCCGCAAGAATTAACCGTAGTGTCGACTGGGATGAACGGAACAGTTGTTGTCCATGTATAATAAGCTCCCGTAAAAAATCCACCGTGGATTCTTTGTACATTGCTTGGGAAACCTAAATCAGGCATTGCATAGATTTCTGCATGTTGCTCTGAGCCTGACAACTTTGTAGCTAGTTTCCCCAACAGATATTCAGTCTTTTCTAGATGTTTTAAAATTTCTATCTGCGTTTCATCATTCAAGGTCAGATTTACCATTCCTCAAGATTATCAAAAAATATGAGAGTAGCAAATGTATATTTTTATAGCTATCAAATCTTCTGCTTGTCCCAGAAATCCCGGAATCTGCCGTCGCTTGCGTAGAGCGCGTCAAACGTCCCCTCTTCGATTATCTTTCCGCTCTCTATCACGATAATCCGATCCATTTCCTTTATCGTCGAAAGCCGATGAGCAATGACTACGGCAGTGACATCCTTGAAAAATTTCTTGAATGAATCCTGGATTTTCTGTTCCGACTCGACATCGAGATGCGATGTGGCTTCGTCCAGAAAAAGGATTTCCGGCATTTTGAATACTGCCCGGGCGATGCCGAGCCGCTGGCGTTCGCCTCCGGAAAGTTTGACGCCTTTTTCTCCGATAAGCGTTTCAATGCCGTCTTTCAGTTTCGGCAGGAAATCCCGGACATGGGCAATGTCGAGCGAGCGCTCAAACAAGGCCTCGTTACCTATCTCATCGCTATTTGCCAGCACGACATTCTGCTTGAGTGACATATTGAACACTTCAGTTTCCTGAAGCACGGCGGCAATATGTTTTACATAGCTCGATTTCCTAATGGATTTGAGCGGAGTGTCGCCGATAAGAATCTCCCCTTCGTAATTTTCATACTCTTTGAGCAGCAGCTTGAAGAGCGTCGACTTGCCTGCGCCGGACAGGCCGACAATGCCAACTTTTTCGCCTTTCCGAATTTCCAGATCGATGCCTTTTAAAACAACATTATCGCCATACATGAAAGAAAGGTTTTTCATCCGCACCGTGCTCCATTGCTTGGGAAAATCAAGCTTGCCGTCTTCGCTGTCGATTTCTATCGGTTCATCCAGCATATCCGTAAGCCTGCCGACATTGGCCTTGTACGTCGCAAGTTCCTGCGTCACATCGGAAAGGTTGCCGATCGAGTTCGTGAGCGTATTGAAGTAGCCGTAAAACAAAATGAGAAAGCTTGCCTGGTACTGGCCTCTGAAAATATTCCAGATGACGAAAATGAAAAGCGCGATGCGGCCGATACCCTCCCACAGGCCGCGAAGCAGCACGGCCGTCTGAAACCAGAAAACGCGCTTCTTGGCTTTCTGCACATAATCGACAGCTCCGTCCCGGGCAACATCGAGTATTTTTTGAGCCATGCCGAGGACCTTGATAGTCCTGATATTCGAAACGATCTCATAGAACAAGCCGGTAATTTCCTCATCTTTGACGTTGACCGCCCTCATGGCTTTGATGGCCCGGGACCGGGTAAAC
>JARIGY010000038.1 GCA_029288535.1 Candidatus Tayloriibacteriota bacterium
CCAGCAAGCTTCACGGCTCCATAGCCGCCTAAAGCCGCCAAAACGATAAGCCCGGGCGCAAAAAGCGCCTTGAAATAACGGCTCTTGCCTTTTTCTCCATTATCGGGTATATTTACCTGCACTTAGACAGTATAGGGAAACGAGATAAAATTCTCATCAAGAAATAATAAAATCATATGGCACATAAAAAAGCAGGTGGAACATCAAAAAACCTACGGGACTCAAATCCCAAATACCTCGGCGTCAAGGTAAACGACGGCGAAGGTGTTAAGATCGGCGAAGTCATCGTACGACAGCGCGGCACGGTGTACATGCCAGGCAAGAATATCGGCACTGGCAAAGACTACACCCTCTTCGCTCTCAAAGACGGCGTCGTCGAGTTCAAGAACAAGCGCAAAACCCACTTCGACGGTTCTATCAAGAACAAAAAGCTGGTCAACGTTATCTAAATTATCCCCGTTTCTCACAAAGAATCACAAAAAGCCTGCAAACTGCAGGTTTTTTGCTGCCCCAGCATTGACACAGTCTTTAAACTAAGCTAAATTTTTCCCAGACGCCTCTTTCTCTCTTTTGGAGTTCTCCATGGCAAAAAAGAAAAAACCAAGAAAGCGACCGTTCAAGAAACGGCGGTCTGCACGGAATCAAAATATCCCGTCTCTTGGCAAAAATTTTCAGGCTTCCATAGACAGAAGTCAGACCATCACCGACCCCGGTCAGCATGACCCCGGTACTGGCATGCCGACATTTCGTTCTCGTGGAGGGTGCGCTACGGACTAAACCACAAAAGAAAGTCCTTGAAACAAAAACTCGGAAGCATTCCTGCTTCCGAGTTTTTTATTGCCTAATAGGATTGTGAGGTCGTTGAGAAACCTACTCCGCGTCAATAACCAATTTGAACTTCACTGATTTGTCCTGGACTTTGACTTCGATCTCATGTTCGCCGACTTCTTTGATAGGCTTTTCGAGCACGATGTATTCCGGAGCGAGGTCGAGTTCTGTCTGTTCTTTGACAGCTGCGACAATCTCGTCCTGGTGTATGCCCTTGAAAAGATGGCCTTTGTCGTTGGCTGAAGCGGTAAGATTGACGGTTTTGCCATCGACACTCTTGAGATTCTTCATAAGGAGATCCTCCTGGATTTTCCGCTCCCCTTCGTCGCGAGCCTTGAGGTTGTGGATGCGCTTCATTGAAGCCTCGGTAGAAGCCTCGGCCAGCTTGCGCGGAATAAGGAAGTTCACCGCGTAGCCGGCTGAAACCTCTTTGGTCTCATACTTTCTGCCGACTTTCTTTACATCTTTAATAAGGATGACTTTCATGTTTTTGCTGATTTGATAACGTTTTTGAATACTACACCAAAAACTTCGGGATGTCTATATATTTTTATTTTACTGGCTATTGAGCACTTCTACCGCTTTGTTGAGCTGAGGGTCCTGCTTTTTGTCTGCGTCAGCCTGGGTAAATGCAACGGGAAAATCAGGCTTGAGACCCTGGGCCGAGATCGAGACACCGTTCGGCGTGAGCCATCGGGCAACAGTCACCTTGAGGAATGTGTCGGCTGTAAGCGGCACAAGCTCCTGGACGGAACCTTTGCCGAACGTCTGAGCGCCGACAAGCTTCGCCACGCCATGCTCCTGGAGAGCGCCGGAAAGGATTTCCGAAGCCGACGCGCTGCCTTCGTCGACAAGAATGACCATCTTCAGATTTTTATTGAATATATTGTAGCCGAAACTCTTGTACACCGTATCCTGGCCGTGGCCTGCAGTATCTTCTTTCACTACAACCGCATCTTTTGGCAGGAACCAGCTTGCCATGTCTACAGCGGCATCCAGATATCCGCCAGGGTTTCCACGGAGATCAAGCACCAGCTTGTTTGAACCGGATTTGACGAACTTTTGGATTTCATTTCGGAAAAGCTGGGCGGAGTTTTCGGTAAAAGTATAGAGATGGATGACGAATATGCCGTCTTTGCGAAGCTCAGAGTCTATAGTAGGAATATTGATCGTATCACGCACGACTTTCACGTCATGCGCTGTTTTGTCGTTAGCGCTCAGGATCGACAATGTAACGGTTGTTCCCTTCTTGCCGCGCATCAATTGCACCGCCTGGTCAACCGACATATCCTGGGTGGTCGTGCCGTTTATTTTGAGGATCATATCGCCGGCTTTGAGCCCCGCAGCTTCAGCAGGAGAATTCTTCAAAGGTGCGATGATCGTTATGACACCGTCTTTGACGCCGACTTCCATGCCGACCCCTTCGAAATTGCCGCTGATCTGGGACTGGAAGCTCTGGGCTTCGGTCGGCGGGAAAAATGTCGTGTAAGGGTCTCCGAAAGACGAGGCAAGTCCCTGGATTGCACCGTAGACTTTGTCCTGGTCTGTCGTTGTTCCGACTTTATGGGTTTGAACGAATTTCTGATCTAGGATATCCCATGCTTTCCAAAAAAGGGAGAAGTCAACGTCTGTCGGTTTGCCGACATTGCCGTTCGCTACCGACGGAGGAGTCTGTATAAGCGCATTCGCCTGGCTCCTGCCGATATAGATGCCGCTGCCGAATGAAAGGACTACTATCGCTACCGCTAAAATCGAAGCACTGAATTTCTTTAAAAAAGTTTGCATGGTGATGTAGAGTATCTCAAAAATTAACCGCCCGGTCAAACTGTGTTATCATATTTTCATGCCTAAAAATCTCACGCTTTCCAATACGCTCACCGGAAAAAAGGAAGAATTCGTTTCCCTGCTTCCGAAAAAAGTCGGCATGTACAACTGCGGGCCGACGGTATACGATTCTGCCCATATCGGCAATCTGCGCTCCTACGTTTTTGCCGATGTGCTTCGCCGGACGCTTGAGCTCAATGGCTATGACGTAACTCAGGTTATAAATATTACGGATATCGGCCACCTTGCGAGCGACTCGGATGAAGGCGAAGATAAAATGACCAAAGGTCTGAAGCGCGAAGGCAAGCCGCTGACGCTCGAAGCCATGAAAGAGCTTGCAGATTTCTATACCGAAAGATTCAAAGAGGATTTAAAAGATTTGAATATACAGCTTCCGACTTTTCTGCCGAAAGCCAGTGAACACATTAAAGAAGATATCGAGCTGCTCAAAAAACTCGAAGCGAAAGGCTTTATTTACACGACATCCGACGGCGCGTATTTTGACACTTCGAAAGATCCGGATTACGGCAAGCTCGGGAACATCCACATAAAAACAGACGAGACGGAGTCGCGCATCAGCCTGAACCCGGAAAAAAAGAATCCGAAGGATTTTGCCGTCTGGAAAAAGAACGACAAGCTGGGCTACGAAAGCCCGTGGGGCAAGGGCTTTCCCGGCTGGCACATCGAGTGTTCGGCGATGAGCATGAAATACTTGGGCGAGACATTCGACATCCACACGGGAGGCGTGGACCATATCCCCGTCCATCACAACAACGAGATAGCGCAGTCGGAATGCGCAACAGGAAAACCGTACGCCCGCTTTTGGCTGCATAATGCTTTTGTAAACATAGAAGGCGGCAAAATGGCAAAGTCCGAAGGCAATTTCCTGCGCATCCAGACTTTGAAAGACCGGAACATTTCACCGCTTGCCTATCGCTACTGGCTTTTGGGCGCGCGCTACAGCTCGCCGATGAATTTTTCCTGGGAGGCTTTGGAAGGCGCGCAGAATGCTTTCAATAAGCTTGAAAATCGCATACTGGAATTGGGAAATGAAATAGGAAATACAAATGCCGAATACGCCAGAAAATTCGCTGATTTTGCAAACGACGACCTGGATACGCCGCAGGCTTTGGCTTTGATGTGGGAACTTCTGAGCGACAAGGTTATTTCAAACCCGGACAAGAAAGCTACTGTTTTAAAATTCGATGAAGTTTTAGGTTTTGGATTAGGCGCTATTCAAACAACGATAATTCCTCCGGAAATCCACCTGCTTGCCGAAGAACGCGAAATCGCCCGCATAAATAAAGATTTCAAAAAATCAGACGAATTGCGTGCTGAAATCGAAAAGCATGGCTACAGCGTGAAAGATACGCCTGAAGGGCAGAAAATCTCCAATATTTGACATAATAATTTAAAAATGTTATTATATTTTCAGTCATTGTTCTAACAAAAAGGAGTAACACATGACGTTCCAGGATTTGCTGCGGAAA
Source organism: Candidatus Tayloriibacteriota bacterium (assembly GCA_029288535.1). Classification (GTDB taxonomy): domain Bacteria; phylum Patescibacteriota; class Minisyncoccia; order Phycocordibacterales; family JAKAEA01; genus JARIGY01. The sequence goes on from JARIGY010000038.1 coordinate 4,143, forward strand.
CATGTTCGCGATACAGGTTGTACAAACCTGGAGTTTTGCGAAATGACTGAAGGCAAGATCGACGAGTCGACACTGCTCTCGAT
>JARIGY010000059.1 GCA_029288535.1 Candidatus Tayloriibacteriota bacterium
CTGCGCAGCCTTCGCCGATAGCCTCCATCATGCCGTATTCGATGCCGTTGTGGACCATTTTGGTAAAATGGCCGGCGCCGGCTTTTCCTAGATAGCCGTAATTGTCGCCGGAGGAAAGGGTTTTCATGACAGGCTCGATGACAGGCCACTTTTCCTTTGTGCCGCCAACCATGAGCGCGAAGCCGTTCTTTTCGCCCCACACGCCGCCGCTCGTACCGCAGTCGAAGAAACCGATCCCGCGCCTGGCGAGCTTTTGCGCGCGGAGCATGCTGTCCTTATAGTACGAATTGCCGCCGTCGATCACGATGTCGCCTTTTTTAAGATGAGCACCCAGCTTGTCCTTGCCGAAAATAAAATCATCGACGATATCCTGCGGCAGCATGATCCAGAATACCCGGGGAGAACTGCCGAGTTCTGCAACAGTTTCCGATATGTCCTGGGAAGCGAAGCCGCCGAATTTCCTGAATGCTTTGACAGGCTCTTCGGAACGGTTCCAGGCCGCAACGCTCCAGCCGTTCTTGTGAAGCCGCCGCGCTATCTGGCCGCCCATCCTGCCGAGGCCGAAAATCGCAATTTCCTTCCGGGTTTTTGCCATAGATTATTTGAGTGAAATGCTTTGTATGATAACCGGATCGATCGGCCTGTCGTTCGCGTCGGTTTTTACCAGGGAAATAGCATTGACTACGTCCATGCCCTGCGTCACTTTGCCGAACGCTACGTGTTTCGTGTCGAGAAAATTATTGGCCGCGACATTGATGAAGAACTGGCTGCCGTTGGTGTCTGGGCCGCTGTTGGCCATCGAGATGGTGCCGATATCATTTTTATTTTCCGGCGTAAGCTCGTCCGCGAAAGAGTAGCCCGGTCCGCCTGTTCCCCATTGCGCCGATTTTGAATCATCCTTGGTGAGCGGGTCGCCTCCCTGAATCATGAAGCCCTTGATGACGCGATGGAATTTCACGCCGTCGTAAAAGCCGGACTGGGCAAGCTTGATGAAGTTGGCTACGGTGTTCGGCGTCTGCGTATCGAAAAACTCAATAGTGATGTCTCCCTTATTCGTATGCAATGTCGCGTTCATGATTTTTTGCGGATTATTATTAGTTTGATTAACTGCGACGGCGCTGTCTGCCGCCATGTATGTCGATGACTGCCTGATATGCAGCCAAAGCAAGAAACCCCCGATAAGTATTACGCTGATAATCGCCACCGGACGAACTACATTTTTATGCATGAAAAGAGTATAGCAAAATTAATCGCTTTTGTGTTTATACCATTCGGTGCGTGCGCCGATCATGTTCATGAAGATCTGCAGACCGGAGCCAAGACCGGCGAGAGCAAGCACAAGCGCAAAGTATCGGATGGGCGGAAAGGCAAAATATAAAAGGACGGTAAAATAGGAAACCCAGATGCCCATGCACCAGGGGCAGCCGAGCAGGTCGGATATGCTTCTTTTGAAACCATGCAGCGGCTTTGTGCGGATAAGGATGACCTGCCCGTCTTCGCCCACAACTTCCTTCTTGTCAATAAATATATCCCGTACCACTCTCATGATCTGGTCATACGTAAAAAGACGAATAAGGCGAAATGAAGAGAGAGCAAGAATGAAAAGGTCGTACGGCGGGATCCTCGCAGGCACATATCCGCGGAAATGATAGAAACCCGCTACGGCAAACGCAATCAAAACTAAAAAAGCGCTGATGGTTACCGCGTACCGCTTATTCTGATCGTCTCTGAGCTCGATGCGCTGCATTGTACACATTAAGACGCCTGCCGATTATTTTATTTCATACATAAAAATACCGTCCCAATGCAATTGGGACGGTATGCGACACTCTTCGGAAGAACCTAGCTGAGGAATTCGTTCTGGAATTCCTTCAGACTGTAATCGGTGATTTTTTCAAAGATCCGAAGATACGTTTTGCTGAGAGTCTCGACAACATCGGGACTGAAAACGAGCGGCACTTTGGGGTCCGAACCCCAGATCCTGGCAGCTTCGTCGCGAGCGACCTGCTTGTCGAGATAGGGCGGTTCCCAACCGAGTCGGATGCTGTCCCGTACGCAGAAACGGCTGCTGTCGGGCGTCGAGATCTCGTCGACCATCACCGGGTTGCCCTTTTCGTCGGTACCCACTTCAAACTTACCATCAACCTGCTCGAATCCTTTTGAACGCAAATGATTGCGCGTCAGCAGGAACGACCTTTCGGCCAGTGCGCAATGGGCCGGATAACGGCCGAGCACACTAGCGGCCTTGAGCGGATCATCGGTCTCCGATTTCTCGGTAGGAGTGAAAAGTGGTTTCGGAAACGGCGCCATGAGCGGCATGCCAGGCGGAAGATCGTGGCCGTACGGGTTGGGAAGACCCTTCAGGTAGTAGCTGTTCGCCAAGCTGCCGCTAAGATAGTTGCGGTAGATGAATTCGATCGGCACGACCTCGAACTTCCTGACCACGATCGCCTTAAGATGCAGATCCGGCGGATATGCGCTCAGGTCGCCTTCCAGGTAATCGTAGATCTCCTTTTTTCCGCTCGCAACCAGATGGTTGTTGATGCCGGCAAGCGGGAAAACCGTAGCGAGCCAGTACACAGTGAGCGCAGTCAGGACTTCGCCTTTGAACGGAATCGGACTGTTGTGCACGATGTTGTGCGTGGACAGGCGGTCGGTAGCGACGATAAGAAGAAGCTTCTTATCGACATGAGGACCGGACTTGGTCCTTGCCGTGAACAGATCGCGGGTCTTGCCCTGGTTGACCGGAACGAGACCCGGGATAGCGGACGGGAATTTCAGCTGCGACATCGAAGTACCCTGCCTTTCTTTAGAAAGAGACACAAAGAACGAAAGAATCAACTTGAAGAAGTATAGCAAAGAAGGGGAAAATTCAAACGTAGCACCTCCGGTTGTAGTAGCTGAGGACAAGCTTGCCGTCTTTGCCTTGCGCAGGATCCCCGGCATACATGGTGACACCGCAGTTGATGGGCTTCTCTTCTTCATCAAGACGGATGAATTCCCTATGATCCAAGCGCTCGAGGTTTGCCCGAGTGGCGAGAATGTTCAGGTGATGCGTCACCACCAGGACACGCTGCTCCGAAAAATCACGTGTCAGCGTCGTAAGCCACGACCGATTGCGGTCTCGGACATCCGGCACGTTTTCCCCTTGCGGAAATCTGTACCAGTATGAGCCATCAAGCTTTCGCAACTCATGCTGCTCGGGGTGGATCGCCTCAAAAACCCTCCAGTCGTTGTAGATGTTGGCGAGCCCATGCTCCTGCTCCCTCACCCTCTCATCCTGATATATCTTGACTGACTTGAGCGCCGGCCAGCCTCGGGAGATGTGATCGAGCGTCATCAAGGTCCGCTTGTAGGGCGAAACGAAAATCACGTCCGGCACGACTTCGCTGACAGCCAGCGCTTGGCCGGTCTGGAACGCTTGGGATCCTTCAAGATCGGCAAGCGGCGTTTCCGCATCGCCGATCCCCAAGGCATATTTTGACCTCACCTCATGCGCAAGGCTTCTTGCAGCCTTCGAGTTGTAGCTTTTCTCGAATTCTTCAAGAAAAGACTTGTAGAGCGGATCGTCCTTCTTCTTGTCACGCAGGCCGTTGTAGACCGATGTATCGTGACGGATTAACATTGCCGACGTTGGCCACTTCATTGCTATTCTCCTTTCAAAGAGTATTAGTTGTTCTTTTTTATTTATACATTATTTCTGTACTATGTCAAATTCTTACCGATGAAATAGAAACCTGGTTCATCCGTCTCGGAATGCATTAGTCAATCAACTTATTTTATGCACTACCGATTCAAGACTTTTTTTGCAACCATGGCTATTGTCAGCCTGACCCTTGTTCCCTTCTCTTATTCGCTTCAAGCCGCCACGCAAAAGCAGCCTCGCGGCGAAAGCAGCGCAACTCCGGAAAAACAAAGTACGACAGTTCCCATGAGCAGTGCTCCGCAGGCGCAAACAACACAGCCCGCCATCACCGGCTCCGCCCAAACGCTCGGGCCCAATCTTATTTCCAACCCATCGGTCGAGACCGCCAACGGTTCAGTTCCCGCCGGTTGGAACAAGAGCAGATGGTCGAACAATGCCGGCGCATTCAATTATCCTGTCACCGGAGTGAATGGCGGCAAAGGCATCCAAGTCACCACGACAAGCTACACGAGCGGCGATGCCAAGTGGTACTTCAACGACGTGCCGGTCACGCCAGGCCACACCTATCAATTTTCCGATTCGTATCTGGCAAATGTGTCGACCGAAATCGATCTCCAATACACATTGAATAACGGCACGCAGACCTATGTTTATCTTGGCAGTCTCAATCCGAACACCCAGTTTCAGCAGACAAGCTTTCAATTCACAGTGCCGGCCAATGCCGTATCCGTGACCGCATTCCACCTTATCGATTCGGTCGGCAGCCTCACGACCGACGATTATTCGCTCAATGAAATAACCACGACGCAGACGAGCAACCTCGTGCCGAACGGCGATTTCGAACTCGGCGGATCAAACGGCAACCCTGTTTCCTGGAACCCCGACCGCTGGAGCAATAACACCGGATCGTTCAATTATCCGGTTGCAGGTGTGAACGGCAGCAAGGCAGCGCAGGTGACTATCACCAATTACACAAGCGGCGACGCCAAGTGGTATTTCAATCCGGTCACGCTCCCTCCGGGAAATTATAAGTATACCGATCAGTACATTTCAAACACGACAAGCATCCTGACCGCGCAGTTCCAGAATAAAGACGGCACGTTCACCTACACGGACATCGGCACGCTTGCGCCAGCCTCGACATTTACGCAAGCAAGTGCGAACTTCACCGTCTCAAGCAATGTGCAATCGGTAACCATTTTCCATCTCATCCAATCAGTCGGATCGCTTACTATCGACAACGCTTCGATGACGCAGACGTCCGGCTTCAGCGGCATATTCAACACCGGCGCAGTCACGCTGAGTTTCGACGATGGCTTGCTCTCACAATACCAAAACGCCTTACCTAAATTAAAAAGCGCAGGACTCAAAGGCACGTTCTATATCATATCCCAGCAGCTCGCCGACAATGGCTTCAGCGGCTATGACAGCAAAGCCCAAGTCGCCGAGATCGCAAATGCCGGCAACGAAATCGGCGCGCATACCCGGACCCATCCCGACCTGCCCACGCTGACTCAGGCACAGCAGCAAGCTGAAATCGTCGGTTCGCTCCAGGATTTGCAGGCCATGAATGTCGGACCGATCACTACCTTTGCCTACCCATACGGCGACTACAATGACACGACGCTTCAGATCGTAAAAAATGCCGGCTTTGCCGCAGCGAGATCGACGATCACCGGATATGTGACTCCGACTGTCGATAAATACCAATTGCCGCGACAATCGGTTGAAAGTTCCGTTACGGTAACCCAGGCGAAACAATGGATCGATACCGCAGTAGCCAACAAGCAATGGCTGATCCTCGTCTTCCACAGCATTGACTCAAGCGGCGTGCAGTACAGCACGACACCCGATACCTTCAACCAGATCGTAGACTACATCGTCCAGAAAAAAGTCCCCGTCGTCACCGTCAGCCAAGGCGTGCAGGATATGCATTAATTTGCCTTGATACTGTAATCATCGAACTTAACATCCATAAAATCAGTGCGGATGCCGGCATAGCCGGGAGCGAGGATCGGAGCGCCGCCGTATTTTTGCCCGTCATCGATCGCTTCCGCCGCCAGCTGCCAATTCCCCGTCCTGCCGACATCGGTAAATATTTTTATGAGCACGCTCTTGTCCGCCTGAGTGCTTACCTCGCTCCGCACGCCGATCCATTCGTGAAGCGGCAGCAAGTTTTGATTTTTATCCCTGTCATAGGTGCCATTGGTAAAAACCTTCTTAACCGCCATTGTGTAATAAGTTCCAAAAATCTTTTTCTTGATGACTGCAGCGCCGTCGACGCGCAGGCCTGTATAATAGAGGCTATCGCCAGTCTGATACCTGTTGAATAAAAACAAGCCATTCGTTTGGTTGCGGTTCGGGCTGTCGCTTAAGTTGAGCTGATCTATTTTGAAATAAGCCTCAGAGCAAAATTGGTCCACTGGTTGGTCTGCACCAGCCGGAAAATATTCTGCGGGTGAGCGCCATTGTCCGTATCTTGCGGATTGCTGGCGCGGTACTTGCGATACCAGCTATCATTCGGAGAAAGGGCGCCATGGATAGTCTGCCCGGTACCGGACGCAACGATGAACCGGCCGCCGGAGTTTACCCACCAGAACGGGCTTTGACTGTCGGCAAGCGCGCCGGTTTCTTCAAGGGTTCCGTCGAATAAAAAGGTATCGGCAAAAAATGAAAGCGGCTTCATAGCGGAGCGGGGCTTGAAGCGCGATTGGTTTTTCAAAAAGCTTCCGCGTTCGGCCGTGACCAGGCTTTTTGAAAAACGTTTTTGAACGGCGAAAAACAATGTCGCGCTTAAAAATAGTATGAATAAAACCGAGACCGCTATGACCCTGTACTCGGCCTTTAGAGAAGGTTGCATGTGTTTGATTTTAACAGACTTTTACAGTGGTGTAATCCGCAGCGTTTTGACAAGCGCCTGGGCTTTCAATGTATTGTCCCACACTTTCACTCCCGCTTCGCCGCTCGAGAGCGGGATCGGCACGTTGGCATACACGATTTTTCCGTTGAAATAGCAGTTTACGGTACCATTCTTTACTTCGGCTTTGAATTCGAACGGCTGGGCAAACGTACTCTTTGCATTTTTATTTACGCCGTCCGTCCGGATATTTTTTCTCACGTCGTTAACAGTACTGGTGAGAAAGTAGCCGTTGTCCGTAAGGCCGAAAGACATATAATTTTTGCTGTCTTTGTAATCGAAAATAAGAACAGCAGAGCGGCCCGCGACACGCTGCAACTGCGCCGTTACCGCATAGTTTTGCCAATACGGCTTTCCAAAAAGCACCTGGCCATTATAATTTTCGGTGCGGGCCTGGATACTGAACCCCTGCGCGGTCGTGGTTGCAATGCCCGCTAAAGCATTAGGGTCGTAATCTTCAGGCTGGATGGCACTGCCGGATAGCGCGAGGCGCGGCGGAACCGGCGCTTCTTTTTCAAGAATGGATAATAAGTCGGCAGCGCTCATGTTTTTCATTTCAATGCGCTTCACACGGTATGGATTGTCGGATTTGAAATTGTACGGAGGCAAACTGAAATTGAGGACATTGTCGCTGTTGTTGGCCTGGATGAACGCAAGGTTGAAATATTTTTTAATCAGATACTCATTGAACGGCACGGCCTGATCGTAGTTCGAGATCGGCTGCTGGCCATAGTCATTGAGCGGAATGGCGAAGTAGCGCGAAGTCACGCCGACATTCGTCCGCAGGTCGTTGATGCTGTTGATATAATCGTTTTCAACCCGTTTCTTGAACTCGGCATCGGTTTCCAGGCGGCCCTTTTTGGCGAGATAGACTTTTGAAGTCAGGTAGCGGCCGTAGTCTATTTCCGCACTTGGATTTTTAACAATTGGAATTTTGCGGTGCGAATATCGGCCATGCGCCTCTATTTCCCACCGGCCGGTCGCCTTCATTTTCTTGAGTTCGTCAAAGGTCAGATAAAAGGAATTGCCGTCGATAGTCGGCCCGGAAGCCACAAAGATGGTCGCCGAGTAACCCAGCTTTTTTAGGATATCATCGGTCGTGTAGTAACTGTCTTTTCTGCCGTCGTCGAAAGTGATGACGATCGGCTTGGGCGGCAGAGTGAATATGCCCTGGTAGAATTGATCGAGCTGCGCGACTGTAATGCTCTGGTAGCCATTCCGCTTGAGCATTTCCATGTCGGCGATGAAATGCTGGATCGTCGTGTTCGAATCGTCGGTATTTTTAATGACGCCGTGATACATGAGGACAGGCACAGCGACTGCCGGCGGCAAAGCCGATGTATCCATTGGCTGCACTATTGCGGCCGGCCTATATGTGTAATATGCCAAAGAATACGCAGTGAGGACTTTCTTTATAGCCGGAAAAAAACCGACAAGAGCCAGAGCGAGGCTTGCAAGAAAAATACCGAAGATCAGTACTCGATGATGGGTTTTGCGGGCGACTAGCGTGTACCCCATGACGTGTCCCTTAACTTGAATAACGCGTACGGCATCTGCCACACAAGTGCAAACGTATACATCAGAGTGAATGGCAGGATGTAGACCCAGTAGCGGTTGCTCGACTGCCAGAAATAAAACAAGCCGTACAGCAGACTCATCGCTGTAAGCCCGAGAAGAAATGTGCTGGGAACCCGCTGAAACAATGCCGGCTGGATAATGAGCGCGTTGAACACGACTATCGGGCTGAATATCGGCAGCAGCAGGTTGGTATAAAACGAAACCGAAGCGACAATGTTTTTTCTCCAGATGAAACCGGCCGCCATGAGCCCTTCCCTGATCCACGATTTTTTCCAGCGCAGTTGCTGCTTGAAGAATACGCGTATCTTTTCCGGCACGATCGTCATGGCAATAGCGCTCTGGCAATATACCACTTTCCAATTGCGCAGAATGTAATTGGTAAGGCTCCTGTCGTCGCCGAAGGTGCTGCGCGTGCCGAGAAACATCTGATTGCGCCAGGGAGTGAGCACCGCAAGCAGCGCATCTTTCCGGTAGGCGGAAAAGCAGCCGGGACAGCATGTCACGACGCCGAACACGCTTTCGCATGCCTTGAAAATATCGAAGGAGATCCCGTACCGCGCCGACTGCATTTTTGTCAGCATGTTGTATTCCTTATTCTCCACCCCGCTGTTGCCGGACACGGCCGCCACTTCCGGGTCGGCCAGAAAATGCTCGGTAATATGCCTCACCGCGTCCCGCTCGAGGAAACTGTCTGAGTCTACAAAGACGATGATTTCAGACGTGGCGGCAAGCGCGCCCTCAGCCATGCCTTCGCGCTTGCCGCGGTTCTTATTGAAACCGATAACCTTCACCCTTTTGCGCTGCCGCCGATACCATGCCCGCGCTCGGTACATTTCCCGGCGGGTATTGTCGGTCGAGCCATCATCGATGGCAATGCACTCCATCGGGCCGGCATAGCGCGACTCCATGCACGCTTCGATCGTTTTGAAAATCGACGCTTCCTCATTTTTCCCCGCAATGACAAAACTCACCGACGGGTAGCTCGACGCAGAATAGGCGACATCATGATTGTCCGTGTAGAAAATAACGAGCAGGAATCGGGAAATCAGAAACAGGCCCGTGAGCACGACATAGGCTTTTATGAACCAGAAATCATGGCTGGTGAGAATAAGCGTCGATTTGTACACGAAGAGCACGTGCACGCCGAGCACGAAGGCAAGGAAAACCATTATTTTCGTAAAAGAAAATGGCCGTACTGAAGTTCTCTTGAGCGGAAGCTGGATGTCCTGAACGTACATAGCAGTAACTATTATCTTCCTATTGATGATGAAACGGCCGGCTGCATCTTTTTCGAAACTTTCTCATTGGCATTTTTTTCCAAGGCTTTATTTTCTTCAATGATCCGCTTGGCAGACGGACTTTCCAGCAGGCGGGCGTTCGGTACGACGCAGTGGCCGCCGATCGGGCCCGGAGTATTTTTCAAATACGGCCTCAGCACTTCATGCCTGCCGAGTTCGGCATAGCCATCGTTATAGGTAGCATTGAACATCGCATAGACCACTTCGGGATCGAGACGGTGCTTTTCGCAAAACGCGTATATTTCCTTGTTGAGCAGGATGAATATGCCGTATTGGGTCGTGTCCCACAGCTTGCCCGCCTCGGTGTTTTCCGGCAGATCCGTGCAATAAGTTTTGATCCCGAGCTTTTGAAAAATGAGTGCTGCTTCTTCCGCCCTTTCTCCGCCGAAGCATTTTACGAAAGTCCGAATGCCTTTTGCGATATGCGGATGGACGCCGCGGATGGGAGAATGCACCGCGCCGACTTCGCGCGACGTTCCGATCGGAACCGTGGAATGGACGATGACGAGATCGGGAGTGAAAATTTTTTTGTACCCGTCGACAGTCGCCTTGAAATCATGCACGGCTTGGTTATACGGGAACGCAACATGCATGACATCGTAATGGCCGCTTGCGTATGCTTTCTTGAACGGATCGTGCCCGTCGCAAACCAATACTTCGCGAAGCGCTGTACCCACTTCACCGAGCCCGACCACAACCTGATTGTATTTTCTTGCATTTTTTTTCGGCGCAGTATTCATGTGTTTCATCGATTAGTTGTATAAAATTGACTCCAACTAAACAGACGTAAATACATCGGTTTCATTACTCAGGCATAGCAAAAACCAGCTTTTGCGTGAAAGCTGGTTTTTGAAATCCCACTAAACTGCAACTGCTTTAGAGTTGTGTCAGCGTGTAGCCGGTGAATGTCGCATCCATAAAGTCGGTGCGGATTCCTGCCGGAGCCTGCGCGGTTATTGCCGGACCGCCATACTGCGAACCGTCATCAATTGCCGATGCGGCCAGTGTCCAATTTCCATCGTGATTCTTATCAACGTAGAGTTTGATTGAAACGCTGCCGTTTGCAGTATCGGTAATAACGCTCTTTAGGCCGATCTGCGTATGCGTTGGAATAAGGTTAGGGTTGGTATCGTGATTGTACGTGCCGGGATACACCGTCTGCTGATCCATCGTAAAGTAGGTGCCATTGATTTTCTTTTTGATGACCGCAGTGCCGTCGACGCGCAAACCGGTGTAATAGAGGTTTTGGCTGTCTACGTATCGGTTAAAGAAGAGAAAACCGTTGTAGCCATCGCGGTTTGAACTTGCGCTGGCGTTGTACGCGTTAACCGTGAAGTACGCCTGCTGGCTGACATTCTTCCAAGCCGAAGTCGTCACCAGCCGGAAAATATTCTGCGGATGCGCGCCGTTGTCGGTATCTTCGGGGTTTGCCGAAGCGTAGATCGCCCGCCAAGGATTGTTGGCCGCCAAACTGCCCTGCACGGTGCTTATCGCACCGTTTGCGACAGTGAAATACGCTCCCGAGTTGAGCCACCACGAACTATTGCTGCTTTCGCTTGGCGAACCGGTCTCTTGAAATGTTCCCGTCTGACTCATGCCATACGATGAAGACGTTGCAGGAACTGTGCTTGTTGCAATGGGAACCGTAGTAGTTGCAACAGGAACAGTGGTTGTTGCCACCGGCGGAATAGTTACGGGCGGAACAACGATTGGCGTCGTAGTACCCACTGTTTCTTTTCTATGCTGATGCTTTTCATGAACATCCTTGCGCGGCTGATGATTATTGTTTTGAGCGGCCTGTGCCATGGCAAACGGCGCAAAACTCAATCCGACCATTGCGAGCATGACGATGATGCTAACCCTCTGTTTTGATTTTTTATACATTACTCAATTGCTTTGTTGATTTATAAAACGACAACCGAGTACGTAGTATAAGGAGCATGAATGGCAGAGGCAAGACCCGTAAAAAACGCTGAGATCGCTCAGATTCCGCCTGAGCCATACCAGTCGGTCTTTTTGACGCAACCTCTGAATGATTGACTAATCGAGGCTATGCTGAGCCGTATGAATAGCCTCTTCCAAAGTACGCATACAGGCCAAGGCATATGATCGCATGCCTTAAAATATAAAAACCGGAAACATATTTGTTTCCGGTTTTTACGCTGCATTTTTTCTATTTTTACTTGTCTAGAAGTGGAAGAGTCTCATGAAGAATTGACCGACTCCGCCGAAAAAACCTCCGTGTTTTTGACTCTGGGCCTGAGCCTGGTCAAGCACCGATGTTGCGACGACAGATGTTCCGTTGACTGTTCCCTGGACTAGCACAGTATCACCGGTCGCAACATTTGAGACTGTCGCACTGGAGACTCCGGCTTTCTGTATCTTGGCATTCGAAGCATCAATGGTGTATGTCGTGTTTCCGCTGTTGGTAAGCGTAATAGTCGTACCGCTCACAGAAGAAACGGTTCCTGCGATAACAGGCTGTCCGTTGCCCTGAAAGTTATTTACGGTACCCGTCACTCCATTTTTCTGACCTCGGCCCTGCATCATGACTCCGTCGCGGATCATGGTTGCCGCTACATTAGTACCAGTTACAGTACCCCTCACTGCGACAGTGTCGCCGACAGCAATACTTGAAACAGTGCTCGTCGCGTTATTCTTTACAACCGTTGCGTTTGTCGCATCGACGGTATATGTAGTTGTTGCTGCATTATTTCCAAAGCCTTGGCTGGTAACCGTAAGGGTCGAACCGCTGACAGTAGCTACAGTACCGACAACGCCCGGCCTTGCACCCATTCCTCCTCTCATAGTTCCCATTCCCGGTTTGAATTGACCGTCGAAGATTTTTGCAGCTGTTACGCTTGTGCCATTTACCGTTCCCTGGATCGCGACAGTGTCGCCTGTTGCAATGGCAGAGACCGAACTTGCGGCATTGTTTTTTGTAACTACTGCATTCGTAGCGTCAACGGCATATGAAGTATTGTTGCGGCTGCTCTGAACAGTGAGCGCAGTACCGTTCACAGCAGTAACGCTTCCGACTATCCCTGAACCCATCCGTCCCCCTTTTCCATTACCCCAGCCCTGGCCGCCTGCGGCAAAAGCCGGAGTGATAGCCGCAAGAGCTATGGCCAGCGTCGTTATGCCGGCGGCAACTATCGCGGTGTTTCTTTTATTAATAGCAATCATATTATTTGTCTAAATTTTAAATCTTATCTTATAAACTAAACTACTTGCTAATAATGCGCCCTCGTTTTGTATTACATCCCTATCCGGCTATTATTTCATTATCTAGAATTAGCCCGGCATTTGCGCTATACTATTCTAGTGAAACCAACTAAAATAATTCTCTTGGTTATCGGCATTGGCTTAATTTCCAGTCAGGCGTATTGGACTCCAAAAGTAGCAGCCTGGATGCTGCACAATAAGAAAACTGATTCGGAAACGATACCAGCAACTCAGCAGCCGGTATCAACATCCGTATCGGTAAAAGTGACGAAAGCGTACAGCAAAGGAGGCGGCGTTTTTATCGATACCAATGAGTTTTCCACTGTCGATTCTCCAGACTCGCCAAATGGCGTCTATGTATTTTCCAAAATTTCCAAAACGTATAAGCTTTCGGATGCGGTAGCCATGAGCATCTCGAACGGCGGCATGACTCTCGATAATATAAAAAATTATTCGTATAGCACTTACATTACCGCCGCAGATGCGCCCGACAATGTCCCGCCCATCGATGTAAAAAACAACATGGATACCGTTGTCGGTTATCTCAACCGGAACCTATTGAACAAAGACAATGCCGGATTGTTCAGCATCACTTTGAAAAACAATCTGGTAGTCGGCATGTACAATCTTGCGTATTCAAATTGAGCCAGGTATCAAACTTTACCTGTATATTTTCTATTATACTGCCAAGTAAAAACCCCATGCAGGTAGGAGTTTTCACTCTTTCCTTCATGGGGTTGAAACGATATGCCTTCAGCCAAAGGCCTGGGCCGCGGGATTCAGGTCGATGGGCTGCAGCGAAAACCTGATACCCTTCTGGTTCACTTTACCGAAAACGGGCGGCTTTCCCTTTTCGGCACGCGAGTCGAACTGGTCCACGACCGTGTCATTCCCATTACCCACGATCACGTCTGCGCCGCCGGATTCGATCCACGGGTTCGACCCGACGATTGCGTTGACATTGAAAGTGGTAGTGCCCAGGGCGCCAAACAGGTAATTGGTGCCGGCATCGCCGTTGACCGTGGCTGTGCCATCGAACTGAGAAACGCTGAGGGTGTCGTTGCCGCCGCCACCGTTGACCGTGACGGGAAATTTGACGTTCCCCGTGCCGCTGACGATCACCGTGTCGTTGCCGCCGCCGGCATTGCAAACGATCGCATTGACACCATTGAACGTTTTGACGTCCTGCCTCTTGCCGCTGATGACAGTCAAGACCACACTGGCCGTCGGCCCCGCAGAGTTGGGCTTGCCGGGTACCACACGGATCGAGATGTTGTCAGCGCTCCGCGTGCCAGTCACGTTAAGGGTGGATCCGACCACTACGCCAGTGACGGCAGCTGAGAGGAGACAACGGCGTTCGAGATCCTCGAACAAGCATCGGGTACGCATGAGAACTCTTTCTTCCCTATAGAGGGAAAAAACCTATTGTTCGAGCTACCTCATTGGTAGCTTCTGAATAATATATTACCACACTATAGACATAAAGTCACGTATATCGCACTATCCTAACGGCAACACAAGAAATTATTTGAATTTTCTGATAAACCGGTCGACTTCTTCCTGGGTAGGGCTTTTATCATTAGAAATATAGTATCGGCTTTCCACCGGGATCATATTGTGCTCGCACTGGTCGATAAAGGCTTCGATAAAATCCGCAGGCGCATCCTCCGGTGAAATCAGCACGGTCAGCAAAATATACTTTTTATGCAATTCAATATTCTCAACCTTTGCCATATGCTCGAACAGCAGGCAGCTCACGCAACTCGCGATAATCGCCAATTCCCTCTTTGAACTGAAATCCGCTTTAAGCGGCAAAGCGATAGCATACCGGATCATGCCGTCTGTCCGGCCCGCAACCGAATACATAGTATCTTTATTTTCATCATCGGCAATATCTTCCATCCCTTTCCCCCTAAAACCCATCGGTGACGGTATTCCTG
>JARIGY010000039.1 GCA_029288535.1 Candidatus Tayloriibacteriota bacterium
GTCGCAAAGCTCACCGATGATTTCTTGGATGTCCTGACCCTCATCCCGGTCCCCTCTCTCGGGAAGTTTGAAAATATGGTACGGAGGCTCGAGCTGACCCTCTCCTTCAGTGTTCACTGATTCGGCGACAACCTCAAAACCGCCCTGCTTATCCTTCGGAGCGAAGACTTTGATCGTTCCCATAACGACTCCTTTCGGTTTGAAGAACCAGAAACATTACCGGACACATCTGCATATATGCTACTGCTTTAAAAAACCCCGTCAATAGAGCTTCACCCCGACCCTCTCCCTCACCTGCTCCATTTTCGCTTCGGCTATCTTTTTGGCTTTTTTGCCGCCCTCTCTTAAAACGTCGAGCACATATTCCTTATCCGACTCGATTTTGATGCGGGCTTCGCGAAGCGGCGCAATGAATCTTGAAATATTCTTGATAAGAATCTCCTTCGATTCTTTATAACCCATCCCTCCCTTCATATATTTTTCCTGCACTTCGGCAAATTCGAAACCGGGAAAAAGCTTGTGCAGCGCAAACACGTTGTCGTGTTCTATATCTTTCGGCTCGTCAATACCTTTCGAGTCGGTCGGTATGCTCATCACGGCCTTCCTGATTTCTTCATCGGAAGCGAAAAGCGGAATAGTGTTGCCGTAGCTTTTGCTCATCTTGCGGCCGTCGGTGCCGGGCACGACTTTCACATCGTCCATGATGATTTCCTTCGGAAGCTTGAATGTGTCTCCATAAAGATGATTGAACTTCTCAGCCGTATCGCGGGAAATTTCCACATGCTGCTTCTGATCCTGGCCGACAGGCACGACATCGGGGCTATACAGCAGGATATCGGCAGCCATGAGCATGGGGTAGTCGAATGTCCCGACACTTATCTCTTTGCCTTTCGCTTCGGCATCCTTAAACGCATGGGCTCTCATGAGGTACGGCATCGTCGTCAGCGTATTGAAAATCCATGCAAGCTCTGTGTGCTCCGGAACTGCCGATTGCTGGAAAATGACAACCTTTTCCGGATCAAGGCCGATAGCAAGATAATCGGTCGCAACCCCGAGAATATTGCGGGAAAGTTCGCCCGCGTCCCGTATCGTATTCAGCGAATGGTAGTCGGCGATCATGATATGCGACAGGTATTCGTTCTGAAGATCGGCAAACTGCTTCATTGCGCCGAAATAATTGCCGATGTGAGGCCTGCCGGTGGCCTGCGTGCCGGAGAGGAGGATCTTTTTGTGAGCGTTGTTCATGGGTAAAATACTATCAGAAATAACGGGTTTTTGGAAATCAATAAAAAAACCGGTGTTCCAAATGGGACACCGGCTTCGTCGTGACACGCGGAGAATCATGAAGCCCCGACAGGTTCCTGAACAGTCTGTTCCTGCGGAAGTTGTTCGGGCCGAGTAACAGCTTCCGGTTTTTTTCCTGTGCAGAAATGCTGTTTCCGATAGTCGTCAGAGTATTTATCACCCATCATTGTGCATTCAGGGCACGAGCACTTTTCACTTTTTTCAAGCTTGATACCTCCTTGTAAATATAAAAGAAAAGGACCAGCCGTTCCCCACACACCATAGCAGCTGTCTCTT
>JARIGY010000080.1 GCA_029288535.1 Candidatus Tayloriibacteriota bacterium
GTCGACAGCATTGTCGAATACAAGGACGCGACCGGAGCGCAAAGAGCCGTGAAGGAGTTCAACCTGAGCTACTATGCTTTCGATTTCAAGTGGCTGTGCGAGAATATTTCCAAACTTACCAACAATAACGCTTCCGGCGAATACTATCTGACCGACATGGTCCATATGGCTATCGAGCAGGGCAGGCATGTGGATTCATACATCATCACCAACGTTGTAGAATGCCTCGGCATCAACTCTCCCGAGCAGCTTAAAATGGTGGAAGACGCCATTGTCGATATCCCCCATGTCGCAGTCAGCGCAGTTGACTCAGCCGTAAAATAAGATAGTATCTTTTGAGGAAAGATAGTCCGGATGTTCCGGGCTATGCAGGCGTTTCTGGTCTTTTTGGAGAACAGCATGGCAGCTGTTGCGTTCGCAGGTCGTCCGCGGATCTCCGTCCCTATGCTCGTATTTGCTGGTCGGGTGACAGCCAAGACTCCGGGATCCCGATGGGGCAAGCAGAGTCGCCACAAGATCAATCCTGAGATTGTGCAGGCAATCAGGTCAAATGATCTGGCGCTTAATGCCGGCCGGCATTTCATGACATTCACCAAGTTCCAGCGTGAATCAAGAGAAGCGGCTGCCCTCGCTGTGTGGCATTTCATCCGTCAGAACGGCAAGTTCTGCGACATCGAAGAGGCGGTGCGATCGGCAGCCAGGGCCACAGGACGTTGTAATTGAGCAAATGAAAGACGGCAGGCAACATTCGTTGCCGGCCGTCTTTTTTATTCCAACCCCCTAGAATCAATGCATGTGCTTGACAATAATTTCTATTAGTGATATGATAGTCTCTTGTGTTTTTGAATTGTCCAGTCAGCTTAATTAACAGTTAGAAATCAATTTTATGTTTACTATCAGAAAGTATGTCGGTCTTAAGGCTGTTTCGATGGCCTTTATCTTCAGTATGCTGCTCGGCAGCTTTGGCATGTTTACAAGCGGAACTGCATTCGCAGAAAATCTCATGGGAACATTGGATTATGCTGCGGGCGCAAACGGTTCTATTTCCGGAAGTCCTACGCAGATGGTCGCAGTGGGTACCGACGGTTCGCCTGTTACCGCGGTTGCGGATGCCGGCTTTCATTTTACCAATTGGAGCGACGGTTCAGTAAGCAACCCGCGCACCGATACCAATGTTCAGAGCGATCATTTTATTTATACCGCAAACTTTGCGGCCGATCAGGCAACAACGGTAGCTGAATCTTCAACCACCACACCGATTGTACCAATTTCAGCAACGACATCTCTCGTTGACGATATCAATGGCGACGGTGTTGTAGACATAAACGATTACAACCTCTTCCAGATAGTGCTCAATTCCAAAGTAGGCGATGCTCAGTACGTTACTGTCGCTGACCTCAACAACGATGGAAAAATCGACAGTGCGGATAATGCTATTTTCGTAGCAAATTATGCAAATTCTGCGAAGATGGCTGCTTCGTCTACAACGACGCCAATTCTCGGCGACATCAATGAAGACGGTGTTGTAGACATAAACGATTACAACCTGTTCCAGGTAGTACTCAATAGTAGAGTGGGTGATGCACGATATATTGCTTCTGCGGATCTCAACAATGATGGAAAAATCGACAGTGCGGATAACGATATTTTTATCTCTATTTATGGAGGTAAGAAAGTAACTGGCCCAGGCGTAACAACAGTTTCTCCAACTTCAACTGGCGGATCAAACGTTTCGTTTGGCGGCAGTGGCAGCGGTTCTGTCGTGCCAAACGGCACGGTCCTCGGTGCGTCGGCTTTCCGCTTCACCCGAAACCTCCGAAAAGGCATGTCAGGCGATGATGTGAAGCAGCTCCAGGAAAGACTGCGAGCAGAAGGCTTCTTCTCGTATCCTACTTCAACCGGCTACTTTGGTTCAGCAACCTTCATAGCAGTAAAGGCGTACCAGAAAGCCCATGGCTTGCCTACAACCGGTTTTGTCGGTCCGCTTACCCGCGCCGCACTCAACAAATAATATAAAGCTCCCATAATAAATAGGGAAAAATAAAAACTGCCCCGATAAACAAGGGCAGTTTTTATTTTCTCTGAATGTTAAATAAGAAAAATCTTCGTGCGGTTACATTGTTGCCTTATCCATAGTCATTGGACTCTTTGAGCCGGCATAGCCGACGATGACGAGTACGATACCAAGAACAAGGTGAAGCCATGTATCTGCAGGGTTTGCAGTTACAATGCCCAGAAGCTTATCGCCGTTCATGTGAATCTGCACTAAGCCGTCGAGGAAAAGCACTAGATACACGATACCCCAGATTTTGAGCCAGAGCCGTGAAGCCGAGTCGCTTTTTGCCGCGAAGAGAAGCACAATGCCAACAAGAAGATGGACGATATTATGAAGCATGTCGGTCTGGAAGAAGCCTGTTGCTCCTACGATCGGATTTGGAATAAAACCGAGAAGGCCGACGATGACAAACACGATACCGAAGAGAACTGCCCATTTTTTTGCCATATGATTTAAAATGTTCGTTTTGGTTGATAATGCTCGACCGTTTAGCTACAGCTGTAATTGTATACCATAAATCTGTTTTGCATCAGGTTGCTTGTGGATAATCTGCCCGGGCTTTAGTATACTTTGCCCATGCAGCATCCGCTTACGTTCGTCCTTTTCGGGTCGACAGGAGATTTGGCTCAAAAGAAGATCATGCCGGCGCTTTACAAGCTCTTCCTGGAGGACAAGCTGCCGCAGCAATTCACTATTATCGCGTTCTCCCGTAGGAAATGGACGGATGAAGACTACCGCTCTTTTATCCGGCCATGGTTTGGCAAGCAGGATAGCCAGTCTTCGCTTGAAGCGTTTCTTCTGCGCATCCGTTATGTCGAAGGTCGATTTGAAGATGTTGCCGCGTATGGACGGCTCGGGCAGGAAATAAAAACTTCGGCTTTTTTCTATCTGGCCGTCCAGCCGGAATTTTATGAGCATATCCTGAACGGCCTTTCCGATGCCGGGCTTCTGACCGATGTGCATTCAAGGATATTGGTGGAAAAGCCGTTCGGCCGCGATGAAGTCTCGGCTAAGGCACTCGAATCGGAATTTGAGAAAAAAATAAAACCCGAGCAGCTGCTCCGAGTCGACCATTATTTGGCAAAAGAGGGTTTGCGGGAACTTGTCAAAAATAGAAAAGAAAACCCGGAGTATGAAAAAATTTTCAATAACAAGCAGACAGTTTCTATCCATGCAAGAATCCTTGAAACGATAGGCATCGAAGGCCGAGGCGAGTTTTATGAGCGTGTCGGCGCATTGCTCGACGTGGGACAGAACCACCTCATGGAGATGCTGGCGGCAGTGCTCATGGACATACACAACCCCGATGAAAACAAAGCTCGGGCCCAGGCCATTGCTTCTCTAAAAATAATCGGCGAGCCGGTTTTTGGTCAATACGAAGGTTACTTGCAGGAGCCTGAAGTCGCGCAGGATTCAAAAACCGAAACGTATTTCAAACTTTCCCTGGAAAGCGGTCTCGAAGCGTGGCAGGGAATTCCTATTGTGCTTGAAGCCGGAAAAGCCATGGTGGAGAAAAAAGCCGATATCGCCTTGAAGCTTAAAGACGGCAGCACGGCTCTTTTCGATATCCAGCAATCAAAGACCGGTCGCGACGCGTATGAAATCCTGCTGGAGCATGCGCTTGCCGGCAATACCGAATATTTCGCGAGCTTCGAGGAAGTGCTTGCAAGTTGGCGCGTGTTTGCGCCGATTTTGGAAAAGCATGATAAGATAATGCTGAAAAAATATCCCCGAGGCGTTAACGGACCAACAACATGAGTATTTCAATTGTCGTAGAAAAAGAGGATTTGAAAAAGAAGGCCGGGCACGCACTCGATGCAATGGTCAAAGAGCGCAACAACAAGCCGCTTCTTGTGCTTCTTTCCGGCGGCTCTTCGCTCGAGCTTATAGATTACATCCAGGACAATTCCATGGAAGGCGGGGTGACATTCGGCATGCTCGACGACCGCTACGACACGGATGCCGAGGTAAACAGCCATCAGGTCCTGAGCCGGACAGGTTTCTATCTCCGGGCGCTTCGCAAAGGCGCTGTCTTTCTCGACTCCAGCGTCTATGAGCTTGAAACGCTTGAGACATACGCACTTCGTTACGAGTTGCAGATCAAAAAATGGCTGAAGCTTTATCCGAACGGCATTATCCGCGCCACTGTCGGCATCGGTCCCGACGGCCACACTTCGGGCATTCTGCCGCAGCCCGAAGACCCGGCTGCTTTTGAAAAACTTTTCAACGGAGAAAAGCTCGTTGTCGGCTACGATGTCGGCCTGAAAAACCCGCACCGTTTCCGCATGACGAGCACGTTCAGCCTGATGAAGAAGTTCGACAAAGTCCTGACCTATATGACCGGAGAAAACAAAAGAGAGGCGCTGCGGAAAGTTCTCGCTGAAGAAGGCAACTTGGCGACAACGCCCGGCCGGATCATCCGTGAATTGAAAAACGCGAAGCTTTTTACAGATATCAGCCTCTGAGGTATACTACTATCCATGTCATTCCAATCATTTATCATGAAGCGGATGCTGAAGTCGAAGATGAAGGACATCCCGGCCGATCAGCAGGAAAAAGTTTTCGCAGCCATCGAGAAAAATCCAAAACTATTTGAAACGATTGCGCTTGAAGTCCAGGAAAAGATGAAAGGCGGCAAGGATCAGATGACAGCCACTATGGAAGTCATGCAGAAATACCAGGATCAGCTCAAAGGCGTTCTTTAAAATCATATGTGGTTCACAACATCAAACACGAAGAAAAAAGTTTTCATCTTTCTCGGCAACGAGGATAAGGAAGGTTATTGCGGTGAGCTTGCATCGAGCTATGAAAAAGGCGCCATCGCCGGCGGCCATGATGTCCGCCGCATGAACATCGGTGATATGAAGTTTGATCCGTTGCTCCACAAAGGCTATAAGGTTATTCAGGAGCTCGAGCCCGATCTTAAACTGACCCAGGAGAATATCCGCTGGGCGGATCATGTTGTCATTATTTACCCGACCTGGTGGAGTGCCATGCCTGCTATCTTAAAAGGCTATTTCGACCGCGTCTGGATCCCCGGTTTCGCTTTCCATATGCACAAGGAAAATATGTTCTGGGACAAGCTTCTCAAAGGCAAGACCGGTCATGTGATCATAACCATGGACGGCTGGCCGCTCGGCGAGCGCATCCTTTTCGGCGACTCGACCAACGAGATCGGCAAGGCCATCCTCTCATTCTCCGGCATCAAAACACGGATCCAAAAGATCGGCCAGCTCAAGCACGCCACTCCCGAGCACAAAGAAGAGATAAAAGAATCCGTCTACGACCAGGGCCTTCGGGCAAAGTAGCCCTTTTCAAACTTTGTAAAATGTGCTATGGTAGAGCCAGTTGAAAGTCCCTTTACCTTTTGCTTCCAAGAAAGGAGGTGATGAATATGGCCACGAAGTTCGATCAATTGAATGGCGATGGTGAAGCCTTGTTTGAGCAGTGTATTCTTGAATATATTGCGGCACGCGACAGGCATGTCCGCCATCCAGATCCTGAGACTCAGAAGTTTCTCGACTACTGGATTCAGGAAGAAAAGCCAGATCTTGAGCGTTACGCCACGGAGCACGGCCTTCGCTTTGATGAAGAATTCTCAAGAATCACCAGCGCTTTTCATGGATAGGAAGGAGGAGTCATGATGACTCGCATTAGCTAAGCCGGTTGCGTTTCGAACGTGCCGGCTTTGTTTATGTAATAGTATGTTAAAATCCCATCAATGGAAACCGACTATTCCTACCGCAGACTCTTTTTATTTTTCAAGCAATTCATCCGGCCGTACTGGGTTCGGTTTTCTGTCGCCACGCTTTTGGCCGCCGTCAGCTCCGCGGTGTGGCTTTACAATGTCTATGCGCTCGCAAGCATCGTAAATTTTGTCGTCGGTTACAAAGCAGGCCAGCCGCTCGGGCCGCTCTACGTTATTTTCGTGCTGTGGTTTGCTGTCATCTGCATCCGGTACGCGGCGCTCTTTTTTTCACGCTATGTCGGCATGAGTATGTCGGAGCGGGCGGGAAAAGACGCCGAGTTATATTCAATCCGGCATCTGTCGCTTCTCAATATTGCCTGGCATGAAAAGGAAAATACCGGAAACAAGCTCAAGAAAATAGATCGGGCCGCCCAAAACATCATCGACGGCACACGCTTGTGGCTTGGGTCTATCGTCGATATTACTGTGAACATTGTCGGCGCGTTCATCATCATTTCCCATTTTGACAAAGCGCTTTCGGGACTGCTCGGCATCTATCTTGTGGTGTATTTCTATCTTGCGCGGTTTACCCGGTCCCGGGC
>JARIGY010000002.1 GCA_029288535.1 Candidatus Tayloriibacteriota bacterium
GAGCTATGTTGGTCCTATCCCGTCAATGTGATGAGACTATCATCATCGGAGACAATATCGAGATCACCGTCGTCGACATTCGTGGCGACAAGGTGCGCCTCGGAGTGAGTGCTCCCAAGGAGATAAGCGTCCATCGCAAAGAGGTGTATGACGCCATTCGTCTTCAAAACCGGCAAGCATCGCAGGTCACGCCAGAAGATCTGGCAGTCCTTGGCGCACTTTCGCCAAAGGTTTCTGCGAGTCAGGAATCGGAGAAAAAAGCAGGATAGCCGCGAATTTTTTCTGGTGAAGAGAGGGCCTTTTTCCCAGAACCCAGTGCAGATACCGATTCATTCGGGTCTGCACTCTTTTTATTTATGATTTTTTGTTGTATAATGAGTTCCCGATAAATTCATAGGCATGTCAAAAACCCAATTGCATTCAGATAACAAGGACAAGATCATCGTCAAAGGCGCCCGCACCCACAACCTCAAGAATATTACGGTTGAGATGCCGCGCAACAAGATGGTGGTATTTACCGGCCTTTCCGGCTCGGGCAAGTCCTCGCTCGCTTTCGATACTATTTTTGCCGAAGGACAGCGCCGCTATGTCGAGTCGCTTTCCTCGTATGCCCGGCAGTTCTTGCGACAGATGCAGAAGCCGGATGTCGACGAGATCATCGGCCTGTCGCCGGCTATTTCCATCGATCAGAAATCCCGTTCCAACAACCCGCGCTCAAACGTCGCGACCATCACCGAGATCTACGACTACATGCGCATTCTCTACGCCCGCATCGGCCGGCCGCACTGCCTGGTCTGCGGCAGGGAGATCAAGCGACTTTCCCAGGAAGAGATCATGAATACCGTTTTGGAGACAGTGCACGGCATCGACACCGCTTCAAAGAAAAAGGAAGTCATGGGCGTTTCCTATGATGACCTCAAAATTAAAATTTATTCTCCCGTCATCGTCGGCCGCAAAGGCGAGTACTACCAGCTTCTCTACGACTTGCTCGGCAAAGGCTATACCCAGGTCAAAGTCGACGGCGAGCTCAAAAAACTCCGCGAGCAGATTCTGCTCGATAAGAATAAGAAGCACAATATCGACGTGCTTGTCGACGAGATCTATTTAAGCGAATTCAAAGATGCGAAAGGCGGCGCCAAAGAGCGCTTGAGCGAAGCGGTGGAAAAAGCATTGGAAGAATCCAAAGGCCTTTTGAAAATAGAAAGCGACCAGGGCGAACGGCTCATTTCTTCAAAGTTCATGTGTCCGTATGACGGCTTTGCATACCCGGAGATCGAGCCGAGGCTGTTTTCTTTCAACTCGCCATACGGCGCATGTCCGACCTGCAACGGCTTGGGCACCAAATATTTCTTCGGCGACGAACTGTGCCCGACCTGCCACGGCACGCGGCTTCGCGAAGAGGCGCTGCATGTGTTTTTGGGCGATGACGCGGCTTTAAGCAAAATCGGCAAAACCATTGTTCACCAAAAGGCCGCCGAGAGCGCAAAAGACTATCGCAACCCGCCCGGCGTCAACATCGCCGAGCTCATCGCATTTTCCATCAAGGATACGTTTGATTTCTTCCAGGAATTGAAGCTGACAGCAAAAGAAAAAAGCATTTCCAAAGTCGTGACTCGCGAGATCGACGCCCGGCTTATCTTCATGATCGATGTCGGGATAGAATACCTGACTCTCAATAGGCGCGCCAATACATTGTCGGGCGGGGAAGCCCAGCGCATCCGTCTTGCGTCACAGCTCGGTTCCGGGCTTGTCGGCGCGCTCTATGT
>JARIGY010000010.1 GCA_029288535.1 Candidatus Tayloriibacteriota bacterium
GAGCTCTACCGTGTCTGCAGCCCGGATGCCAGACTCAAAATCCGTGTCCCGTACTTCAAATCGACCGCGGCGTTCAAAGACATTACCCACAAAAGCTTTTTTACCGAGCGGACCTTTGAGTATTTTGATCGCTCTTACATCGAAAGTGGAGCGCTTCCCGAGTACAATTCGAAATTCAACTTCAAAGTTGTGTCATTGACTTACAACTACTATACCCGCGGTACAAAATACCTTCCATTCGTTTCCCTCCTGCGGCGTTTTTTCTGGGATGTCGTAAAATCCATAGTCGTTGAGCTGAGAGTGGTCAAGGACGATAATATAGGCTAATATGGCTTTATAAACAAAGTTATGAAAAAAATACCGCTTTTTAAGCCCTATATCGGCAAGGAGGAGGTTCGGGCAGTATCGCAAACCCTGCTTTCCGGATGGATCACGCTTGGTCCGCAAACCGAAGCTTTCGAGAAGGCTTTTGCCGGTTACGTCAAGAGTAAGTATGCAGTTGCTTTAAATTCTGCAACATCAGGGCTCCATCTCGCACTTCTCGTTGCCGGCATAAAAGAGGGGGACGAGGTTATTACTACACCGTTAACGTTCGCTTCAACCGCTGAAGCGGTCCTATACGTCGGCGCAGTTCCGGTATTTGCCGATATCGATCCGCGGACATTGAATATCGACCCTCTGTCGATCGAAAAGAGAATTACGAAAAAAACCAAAGCGATCATACCGGTGCACTATGGCGGTCAGCCTTGCGATATGGACGCGATAAACAAGCTTGCGTCAAAACATAATCTCGTGGTCATTGAAGATGCCGCCCATGCCGCCGGCTCGGCTTACAAAGGAAAAAAAATCGGCGGCGGCAAAAACATGACGGTTTTCAGTTTTCACGCTGTCAAAAATTTAACAACGGGAGACGGCGGCATGATAACCACTTCTAACGCATCCCTCGATAAAAAATTGCGCGCCTTGCGGTGGATGGGCATCAACAAGTCGACTCGCGAGCGGGAAACGAGCGCCGGTTACCGCTGGGATTATGAAATACGGGACGGCGGCTTCAAATACCACATGAATGATATCGCGGCTTCCATCGGGCTCGTCCAGCTCCGGAAGCTCGATCTTATGAATGAAAAAAGGAGAAAGATCGCCGGCATATACAACGCGGCATTCGAGGGTGTGCCGCATATCCGCCCTTTAGCGCAGCTTCCGAACCTGGTAAACGCACAGCACAATTACTGCGTCATACTGTCGAACAAAGCGCTTTCGCGGGAAGAAATCATCTCGGCTCTCGTAAAAGAGGGGATTTCCACCGGAGTTCACTATAAACCGCTTTATCATCATCCGCGCTATGGCAAATACGGCAAAGCCAAGGATACTCCCGTTGCCGAGGAAATATGGACCCGCATTCTTCTGCTGCCCTGCCATCCTGGCATGACGGCGGCAGACGCTCAGAAAGTTGCGCGCGAGCTGCTTGCCTTGAAAATGTAATGCACTAAAAGGAAGCGGCTGTCTCTATTGAGCGGGTCAGGGGATAATAGAAAAATAGGACATTCAGGATGTTTCCCAGCCATCTCGTCAGGATCTGGGCGATGACAAGTCCCACAAGGCCGTATAATCCGGTAAGGATTATGATGCTTGCGATCTGAAAAACTCCGCTGATAATATTTACAAAATATTGCTCTTTTATTTTTTTCTTCGCGATTATGAAAACGCTTGCGGGCTCGGCAAGCATGTTGAGAAGCGATAGCGAGTAAAGTTGGGCTAAAAATGTCACGCCTGCGTATGCCGGGAACAGCACTCTGAAAAAGACCGGTAGTAAAATGATGAAAATACCGATTGTCGCGATTGAAAATACCGCATACAGCAAAAATTTATTGAAAATGCGGCGCCTGATGTCACTTTCGGAATATTTTGAAAATTGGGGGAAGAGCAGATTATTGGGTAGGGTGAGGATGGCTTTCAGCTGGTCTATCGGAGCTGTTGCTACGGAATAAAGCGCCACCTGGACTGCGCCAAGATAATGAAAAACCAGAATTTTATCGATATTGCCCGCTACGGTGCTCAGGATGTTGATGAAGCTTAAATGCTTGCCGTAATGCAGCGCCTCGCGGTCGACATCTTTGTTCGGCTTATAAATGTAGACCACTCTCAAGTAGAGGATAACCCCGATCAGGGTGTTTGAGGCGATATATACGATAATGAACCATATGGGATTGTCCGTAAGGAACATTGTTAAAAACAGACAGGCGTAGGGAAAAATATTTCCTATGATCGTGAAGTACAGGGTCAGGCGCCTGAAATCTTTTTTGGCGCTCAGGAAATTACTGTAGAGGTTGGTGCTCGTAAAGACAGGCCACAGGCAGCCCGTGATCAGAAAGGCGATTCCGAATGCGCTGTGATGCATGAAGTAGTATAGGGATATCCCGAGTGTCCCGAGGAAAAAGAGCAGACTCCATTGTATGTTTTTCCAGAAAGCATACCGGAGCGTTCCTTCGTAGCCTCTTGCCGTGGAACGCAAAACTGCGGTACCAAGCCCGCTTAGGGTAAATGCACTCAGCAGACTTATCAAAGATAGGGCGTATTTGTACTCGCCGTATGTGCTTTTTGACACGAGGCGGGTAAAAGCAACTGCTAACAGAAACGAAAAGAGTGAAAGGATAATTTGCCCGCTGCCAAGCCATGAACTGTCGCGGATAAGGTATCTGACGTTTACTTTGAGAGTTTTTTCAAATTTCTCAATAAGATAGATAAGCTTGGTCTTCATGGCAAATATTGAATAATCGGCAGGTTGCTACCATAATAGCATACCGTCAATCCCGACAGGCCGCGATCTTCTGCTATTATTACGATCATGGACGACTGCGCCGTTATCATCCCGACCTACAATGAATCGAAGAATATCGAACTTATCATCAGGGCGATAAAAAAAGTCGCGCCCAAGGTCCGGATCCTTGTCGTGGACGACAGCTCCCCTGATGGCACTTCCGATATTGTTTTGTCTATCGGCAAAAAAGATCCGTCCGTCGGGCTTTTATTGAGACCAAAAAAAGAAGGTCTCGGCAAAGCCTATCTCCATGCCTTCAGCGAGCTTGGAAAAGATTCGCGCATCGAATGGGTGGTCATGATGGATGCCGATTTTTCCCATGACCCGGATTATCTGATTCCCATGCTCGAGGCGGCCCGAACCCACGACGTCATAGTCGGTTCGCGCTATGTCCGGGGCGGCGATACCGAAGGCTGGGAACCTTGGAGAAAAATGCTCAGCAAATACGGCAATATATATTGCCGGTACATCACCCGCATGCCTGTGTGCGATTGCACCGCTGGGTTCAGTATGATCCGCAAGAATTTTTTAACCCGGGAAAAGCTCCAGATGCTCGATCTTTCCGGGTATGCGTTCCAAATGGAGCTCAAATATATGCTGCTCAAATCCGGGGCGCGGTTCTTC
The DNA here is from genome assembly GCA_029288535.1 of Candidatus Tayloriibacteriota bacterium. GTDB lineage: Bacteria > Patescibacteriota > Minisyncoccia > Phycocordibacterales > JAKAEA01 > JARIGY01. The sequence goes on from JARIGY010000010.1 coordinate 3,443, forward strand.
GAAGTGCCGATCGTTTTTAAAAGCAGGCGCGAAGGGGAATCGAAATTATCAAATCATATCATCGGAGAAGGGATTCTTGCGCCATGGAAAATGATCTTTAAAAATAAATACCGCTAGTGGATTTTGACTCCTCATGATATAGTTTTTCATCATGAACATAAATAAGATTTTAAGATACATAACGCTCATCGGTATTTTTATCATCCCTTTCATTCCGCTTGTAGTCTTCAACTCGCTGTTTTTCCCATTTATCACGGGTAAGAATTTCATGTTCCGTATCGTGATAGAAATCGTTTTTGCGGCCTGGGCAGTGCTCGCTTTGACCGATAAGGCCTATCGTCCGCGCAAATCCTGGATTCTCTACTCATTTTTCATTTTCGTCGGCGTCATGGCGGTAGCCGATGCGTTCGGCAAGTTTCCATTCAAGAGCTTCTGGTCAAACAGCGAACGCATGGAAGGCTGGGTAACGCTTGCCCATCTATTGATGTATTTCCTGGTAACTTCCACGGTACTAGCAACCGACAAGCTCTGGGATGCGTTTTTTGAAACTTCCTTCGGTGTAAACATGGTGGTCATGCTCTACTGCCTTCTGCAGATCGGCCACCAGCTTACCATCAACCAGGGAGGCGTGCGGGTAGACGCAACGTTCGGCAATGCCGCCTATTTGGCGGTTTATGCGCTTTTCAATATATTCATCGCAGCCCTGTACCTTGTCCGCAAGCGCGCATCGCTCAGCCTTTTCAGCAATTGGTTTTTTGCGCTCGGTTTCAACGCCGGCTTTCTGGTATTCGTTCTTCCCAATCTATCCCAGGCCGCATTAAGCGCGACTTCAAACGGCATCTTCTTCGGCTTTCTCGGCCTTTTTCTTGTAAATGTCTTTTTGTACGCCACCGCAATGCTCAAGCAGGAGTGGATGGTATTTGCGGTGATCATTCTCTGCAACCTTGTCGCGCTCTATAATACCGCGACCCGAGGAGCCATCATCGGACTCATTGCGGGCATCGCCCTTACCGGCTTGCTTGTCGCGCTTCTCGATCGCGAGCATCCCCGATTCCAGAAATTCGCCTGGGGCGCCATCATTGCCGCTGCCGTAGTGGTTGTCGGTTTTTATGGCTTGCGCAATGCTTCGTTCGTAAAGAATAGCCCAGTTCTTTCGCGCTTCTCCTCGATTTCTTTGACAGAAACGACAACCTTGTCGCGCTTCAAGCTTTGGCACATGGCCCTCGAAGGTTTTAAAGAGCGGCCTATTCTCGGCTGGGGCCAGGAAAACTTCAATTATGTTTTCAACAAATATTACGATCCTGCGCTCTACAACCAGGAACAATGGTTCGATCGCACGCATAATGTCATCTTCGACTGGCTGACAGCGGGCGGCATCCTCGGCATTGCCTCATATCTTTTCCTGTTCGGCGGAGTCATCTATTATGTATGGCGCGGCAAAGGGGACGGGCAGTTCTCGATCCCGGAGCAGGCGGTCATAACCGGCATGCTGGCGGCATATTTTATCCACAACCTTTTTGTTTTCGATAACCTGACAAGCTACCTGGTATTCATTGCGATTGCCGCGTATGTCTACAATCGCACAAGTCTGCGTCCTAGGATCGCTTCGGAATTTGTAGTCAATAATGCCGTTCTGCCCATTGCAGTCGTGCTGTTGATTGTTGCGATGTACGTAGTAAATGTCAAGCCGATCCTGGCGAACCGCGCATTGATCGCCGCAATGACGCCTACTCAGCAGGGCGATATTACGAAAAACGTTGCTCAGTTTCAAGATGCCCTAAGCTATAAAACGTTTGCCGATGCTGAAATCCGCGAGCAGATCATGTCGGCTGCCGGTCAAAATGCCGCCGCAACCCAGCCTCCGATCGGCAGTGATACGCTCAAGGCTTTGGCAATTACGGAGGGTAAAAAACAAACCGAAATCACTCCCGACGACGCGCGTTACTTCGTGTTCTACGGCACGTTTCTCGTTCAGGATGGCGATATCAAAGACGCTATTCCGTATCTGCAGAGGGCTCATGCGCTTTCACCGGACAAACAATCGATCATCTTCGCTCTTGCAGGCGCTTATCTGGAAGAGCAGGATTATAAAGACGCGGAGCTTGTATTGAAAACCGCCTATGAGCTCGACCCTAGTTACGACGCAGCCCGGATGACGTACGCCGCAGCGGCGATCTATAACAGCGACCTGCCAACGGCAGACAGCGTTCTTGCGGGCGTTTCCACTTCCACCATTGCCGCAAGCAACGACATTACCCAAGCCCTCTACACGACAAAGCAGTTCGGACGCCTCATCATGCTTGCCAAATTCCGCGTGAGCCAGGATCCATCGGCCCAAAACTATGTCTCTTTGGCGGCAGCATACTTATATTCGGGAGACCGCAAAAATGCCGTCGCAGAGCTTCAGGCTGCAATAAATGTCGAGCCGAACTTCAAAGCCCAGGGTGAACAATATATCCAGCAGATCCAGGCCGGCAAAACCCCTGGCCAATAGTCATATTTAGGTTGATGGATATCCAGGAAAACATATCGCTCAAGGAATATACGACGTTCAGGATCGGCGGCCGCGCTAGGTTTTTTGCGCATGTGCGGAATACAGCAGATCTTGAAAACGCCACGGCATTTGCCCGCCAGAAAAAACTGCCGATCTTGGTGCTCGGAGGCGGCTCGAACATCCTCGTTGCTGACGAAGGGTTTGCCGGACTTGTCCTCAGAATGGAAATCATGGATGTAGTCATCAACGGCAATAAAGACGGGAAAACCATCGTCTCGGCCGGAGCCGGCGTCGAATGGGACGGTTTTGTTGCCGGCACAGTGCGTCATGGCTTGCACGGTCTGGAAAACCTTTCGCTCATCCCGGGCACGGTCGGCGCGGCGCCGGTCCAGAATATCGGGGCATATGGCGCCGAAGTGAAAAATGCAATCGAATGGGTCGAGGCTCTCGACTATGAAACAGGCGTCGTCCGGAGATTTTCAAATCGGGAATGCAACTTTGCGTACCGCACCAGCTTCTTCAAGACTCCGGCCGGCAAGAAATACGTCATAATCCGGGTAGGCTTCGCTCTTGCCAAGCATGGCGAGCTCGCTACGTCATATCGCGATATCGCTGACTATATAAAAATAAACAATATCGCTCAGGCAGAAATTACGTTGCAGAAAGTCAGAGATATCGTGATAGATATCAGGACAAAGAAGCTGCCGAATCTTGCTGAGTATGGTACTGCCGGCTCATTTTTCAAAAATCCGATTATTGCCAAAAGCGAATACGAAAAGTTATTGAACGAATATCCGATGATGCCGCATTATCCTGCAGGAGAAGATAAGGTGAAAATTCCTGCTGCGTGGGTGCTCGACAACCTCTGCGGTTTCAAAGGCTACAGAGAGGGCGACGTCGGAGTATATAAAAACCAGGCACTCGTATTGGTGAATTTCGGCAATGCCGCCTCTTCGGAAATTAAAAATCTCGCTCAAAAAATGATCGATGCTGTACAGGAAAAAACTAATATTATTTTAGAAAGGGAAGTCGAGTACGTCTAAATGCTTTTTGGAGAAATGACGAGTTCATTATCCTTGAGCCAGCCGAGTTTTTCCGACATGCGCAATTCAAGCCAGTAGCTTTTTCCTCCGACAGTAAAAGGCCGCGGACCGATGAGGCCTGTGCCCGAAGACCAGGACACAACCTGCGAATCTGTACCGTTTGTTACGTCAAACTTATAAAAGTCGCCTAATGGAATCTTTATTTCGCTGTTGCCGGCGTTTGCCGGAGTCGTGCCGGTAAAGGTGACGGCAAAGTCAGGAAACTGAATGGGAATATTTTTTTCAAAAATGGTTTTGGTGCCGTACGCGGCTGAAGTCGAGGTCTTTGGTTGATCCATGTTCATGATAGGGTGATGAGAATAATATTTAATAAATAGTAACGAGACAGCCGATAGTAAAATGAAAAATATCGATACTGCAAGAAATTTTTTATGCATAGTACTTTGTAAGTATACTCTTTTTTATTTTTTTGAAAAAGTTATCCACAATTTTTCTGAAAAAATAATTGTATTTGAAATCAATGTGGCTCATACTATAAAAGAAGTAACGGTCGATACTTACTATTGTCCATCAAAATAATTTTTAAATATCATGGCAGCAAAAAAGAAGGTCAAGAAGGTTGTAAAGAAAACAGCAAAGAAGGCTACAAAAAAAGCGAAGAAGTCTTCAAAAAGATAACCAGCTTCCCGAGTTTTATTTCTACAAAACCCATCACGCGATGGGTTTTGCCGTACTAGAAAAAATATTATTTTGTGGTAGTATGTACAGACTATGCTGGGAATGAAAAAAATATTCGGCGACGAAAATAGCAAGAAAATGAAGGCTCTGGGGCCGCTGGTAGCGGCTATCAATGCTTTTGAGCCTGCTGTCTCCTCGCTTACCGATGAGCAATTGAAAGCCAAAACAGGCGAGTTCAAAGCGCAATTGGCCGACGGAAAAACGCTGGACGATATCCTGCCTGAAGCGTTTGCGGTGGTCCGCGAAGCCTCTAAGCGCACGCTCGGCCAGCGGCACTTCGACGTGCAGCTTATCGGCGGCATCATCCTGCATCAGCGCGGCATCGCAGAAATGAAAACCGGCGAAGGCAAGACGCTTGTCGCAACTTTGCCGGCGTACCTCAATGCCCTTACTGGCCTCGGCGTGCATGTCATCACGGTCAACGATTACCTTTCGCGCCGCGATGCGGTGTGGATGGGTCAGGTCTACTCGAGTCTTGGCCTTTCGGTTGGCGTTATCAACCACGACACTTCTTTCTTATACGATCCGACCCACAAAGAGCTCGATGAAAAGCGCGATGACGTCGCCGAGTTCAAAGTCATGTACGAATTCCTCCGGCCTTCGACTCGTCACGATGCGTACATGGCCGACATCACCTACGGCACCAACAACGAATACGGCTTCGATTATCTTCGCGACAATATCGAATACGATATCAACAACCTCCGCCAGCGCGATTTCAATTTCGCGATCGTCGACGAGATCGACTCTATTTTGATCGACGAAGCCCGCACGCCGCTTATCATTTCCGCACCGACAGCCGACTCGGAAAATCTGTACGTTACCTTTACCGATATTGCCAACAAGCTTGAAGAGGTAAAAGACTACGAGATCGATGAAAAGCGCAAGGCCATTTCGCTCACCGACGACGGCATTTCAAAAGCCGAGAAACTTCTGGGCGTTGAGAATATCTACACCGACAAGGGCATCAAATACGTGCATCATCTGGAAACCGCGGTGCGCGCCAAGGCTTTATATAAGAAAGAAAAGGAATACGTCGTCCGCAATGACGAGGTTATCATTGTCGATGAATTTACCGGCCGCATGCAGCCAGGACGCCGCTGGTCAGACGGCCTGCATCAGGCTATCGAGGCCAAGGAAGGCGTGAATATCCAGAAGGAAACCCGCACCTACGCTTCGATCACGTTCCAGAATTATTTCCGTCTCTACAAAAAACTTGCCGGCATGACCGGTACCGCGCTCACTTCCAAGGAAGAATTTTTGAAGGTGTACGGCCTCGACGTGTATGCGATCCCGACCAATAAGCCGATCGCCCGCGCCGACAAAAACGACCTCATCTACCAGACGGAGCTCGGCAAATTCAAAGCGGTGGCGATGAAAGTCAAAGAGCTCAACCAGAAAGGCCAGCCGGTGCTTGTCGGTACCGTTTCGATCGAAAAGAACGAACTTCTGAGCGAATACCTGAAGCGCGAAGGCGTAAAGCATGAAGTGCTCAATGCCAAAAACCACGAACGCGAAGGCGAGATCGTAGCCATGGCCGGCAAGCCGGGCGCGGTGACTATCGCAACCAACATGGCAGGCCGCGGTGTCGACATCAAGCTCGGCGGGCCGGACGCAACCGAAGCCGAACGCTCCGAGATCAAGGCTCGCGGCGGCTTGTTCGTGCTCGGTACCGAGCGCCACGAAGCGCGCCGCATCGACAACCAGCTTCGTGGCCGCTCCGGCCGACAGGGCGACCCTGGAGAGACGCAATTCTTCGTCTCGCTTGAAGACAGCCTGATGCGGATTTTCGCATCGGACACCATCAAAAACCTCATGGGCCGCTTCGGCATTCCGGAAGACCAGGCGATTGAAAACAGGATCATCACCCGTTCGCTCGAAACCGCCCAGACAAAAATAGAAGGCTTCAACTTCGATGCCAGAAAGCATACGCTTGAATATGACGATGTCCTGAACTATCAGCGCAAAATTATTTATATCAAGCGGCGCAAAGCGCTTGTCGGCACTGCCGACGAACTCAAAGAGCTCCTTGACGAGACACTCGGTTTCGAACACGCTGACGACGAAACCAAAAAAATAATAGAAGAAAAGAAAGGGCAATTCGGCGAAGCTCAATTTTACGCCGAACTCCGCAGGCTCTTCCTGCAGACCGTCGACATGTTCTGGATCGACCACTTGGAAGTGATGGAATACCTGCGCCAGTCGGTCAACCTGAGGGCATATGGCCAGCGCGATCCGCTCGTCGAATATAAGCGCGAGGGTCTGCGTCTCTTTAAGGAGATGGAGGCGGGGATAACCGCCCAGGTCATCTCGACCATGGCTTCCATCGGCGTCTCGGTAAACACCGACGAAGAGCGGCGATTGCGCGAAGTGCAGCGCCAGGCTCAGCTTCTGGGAGGTTCGGAGAATGTTGGGGATACGAACAACCGACCTCACCCCAGCCCTCTCCTCACGGGAGAGGGAGAAGACTCCAAGACCGGACGCAACGACAAAGTTTTCGTCGTGAAAAACGGCACGGAAATGGAAATCAAATTCAAAAAGCTCGAGCAGTTCCTGAAAGACGGCTGGGTGCGAAAAGCCTAACCTGCGCTGTAATATTTCCTGCCCGTCGAGCGTTATACTAAGTGCAGGGTGTCATTACCATGACAAACGAACACAACATGCACATTCTCGCGGATGATAGGAGCGATAGCGAAGTCCTCGAAGCATCGCTTCTTCACCCGGCTCATTTCGAAGTTCTGGTGCGGCGCTACCAGAAAGAGTTCCGCAGGAAAGCCATGCGCATTCTCCGCAACGCGGACGAGGCGGAAGATGTGGTGCAGGATACCTTTGTCCGGATGTACAGGTACGCCCGCCGGTTCAAGCATCAGGAGGGCGCGACGTTCAAGTCGTGGGCGTACACGATCCTTACCAATACCTGCTTCACCTATTGCAAAAAGAATAAGCGCCGCGGCGATTTCATCTCGCGGGCCGATGACGATATGCTCGAAATGTATTCGGTCGGCATGGGCGAATTCGAAAGCATGCTCGACCTCAACCAGGTTACCGTGGCAATAGGCAGGATCCCGGCGCTTCTCGGCCGCATGGTCACGCTCTCGCTTGCCGGCAAAAGCCAGGAAGAAATAGCCGCGCTCGAGTGCGTGCCTGTCGGCACTGTCCGGACGCGGCTTCATCGGGCAAAAAAAGAAATATGGAAAAAAATCTAGAGGATATATTTACAAAAGATATTTTGCGCCGCGTAAAACGCGCGCATTTTTATCGCACACATCTGCGGCCGGTGGCGCTTGAAATAAGTTTTCTCGGCGCGCTCGTCGGGCTTTCGGCATTTTTCATATCATTGCGCAGCGTTTTTTCCAATGCATACTCGGCGCATTCGTTCGCGGCTTTGATGCGTTTTGCGCTCATTGCATTTTTGCATACCTCCCTGTCTGTCAAAAGCATTTCATTCGCGGCACTTCTCATTCTGCTTCTGGTATTGCGCGATGTGTCTTTCGGCCTTCGGCGCATATTAAAAACCCCGTTACTTGGGGTTTTTAAACAGTTTTAAGCTTGGCCGCCTTTGCGCCCTATAGTCCTCATATGCTCTCTGTCCTGGCTGACCGCTTTGCCGCCTTTGCGCCCTGCTTCGCGGGCTTCTTCGGTGGTGAATTCATGGGCGGCTCCGGTTTCGTGAGCCGCTTTGCCGCCTTTGGAGGCGATCTCGCGCTGCTTTTCCGGATCCATGCTGGCAAAACCGCGGCGGCTGGTGCCGGAACGCGGGTTCGGACTCGGGCTCGGGCCTGGCGAGGTGTGATTCGTATTGTCCGTTTCAGGCATAGTTGATGCTGGGTTAGCGGGTAATTAAGTGTCCGTTACTCTATGCGGTTAACGGCTCTTGGATCGGCCTCCCGACGCTTTGCGTCCGCCGCCGTGGGAAGCTTTGCCGCCGGCACGGGCTATTGCCCGCCGTTTTTCCTTGGACATTGCGGCGAAACCGCGCTTGCTTTTTGTAGTTGCCATAGTTGATTTTAATGAACGAATAATGCATTACCGACCTTCGCTTATATGATGACGATGCAGTTAGACTTTATTACATGGTATGATGCGCCTATGCCTCATATAGAAATAGGGGCCGAAAAGATATTCACCTTCGCCCATTTTGCAATTACCAATACGCTGCTCATGAGCTGGGCGGTAGTCGTTTTCCTTATCGTGCTCGCGCAGATCATTTCCCGGCGCATGGCTATGGTGCCTGCCGGCTTGCAGAACGCGGCCGAAGCCGGAGTCGAAAAACTGCTCGGTTTCATGGAAGGCGTGCTGCATTCCCGCGAACGGGCCGAGAAATATTTTCCGGTTATCGCCACTATTTTCATACTGATACTCATCTGCAACTGGTTCGGCATCATTCCGGGTGTCGGTTCGATCGGTTTTTTTGAAGTTCAGAACGGCCAGCACGTTTTCGTGCCGCTGCTGCGTTCAGTGGCAAGCGACCTCAACTTCACATTGGCACTTGCTCTGACATCGGTCATCATTGTCAATGTCCTTGGCATAACTGCGCTCGGTTTCCGCAGCCACGCATCCAAATTCTTCTCGTTCAAAAGCCCTATCTCGTTCTTCGTCGGTCTTCTGGAACTGCTCGGCGAGTTTTCAAAGATGATTTCCTTCGCCTTCCGCCTTTTCGGCAACATTTTCGCCGGCGAAGTGCTGCTTATCATCATGGGTTTCTTGTCGCCTTACATCATACCGGTGCCGTTTCTGGGCCTTGAGATTTTCGTCGGTTTCATCCAGGCTCTTGTCTTTTCCATGCTTACGCTCGTGTTCATTTCGATCGCTATTGAGCAGCATGCCTAAATCCTCTATAATAGGGGAATAACCATTATCAGTAAGCATATTTTCATGGACCCAGCATCAATCAAGAACATAGCAGTCGCTATCGCCATCGTCGGCGGTACGCTCATCCCTGCGCTTTCGATCGGATGGATCGGCAGCAAAGGGCTCACTGCCATCGGGCGCAACCCGGAGGCCGCATCGAAGATCCAGACCGCGATGATCCTCGCTATCGCCTTCGCTGAAGCTATCGCCATCTACGCCCTTATCGTCGCGCTCATTATTAAATTCGTCTAGTGCAAGAACTCGTTCGACAATTCGGCCTCGATTGGAAACTGCTCTTGGCGCAGGTTGTCAATTTCCTTATCTTGCTATATTTGTTGGAACGCTTCGCCTACGGCCCGATTATCGCCATGCTTGCCGAGCGCCGCAGGAAGATAGAAGAAGGAATTGCCGCAAGCAAGAATGCCCTGCAGCGATTGGCGGATGCAGAGAAAACGCGCAGCGAGATGATCCTGAAAGCCGAACAGGAATCGCTTGGTGTCGTGTCGGCGGCCGAAGACACTGCAAAAGTCCAGGCTCGGGCTATCCTGAATGCCGCAAACAATGCGAGCGAACAGGTTGTCGCTTCCGGACACAGAAAAATCGAGGAAGACCGGCTGAAGCTCGAAGAGGAGGTCAACGCCCACGCCGTCGGCCTTATCAAAAGAGGCTTGGCCGCGACTATTGGCAAGATGAATCCGACCGAACGCGACGAAGTCCTGATCAAAGACGCGCTGCGGGCATTAAGCATATCAAGATGACCCACCCTCCGCGACATTACGCCGAAGCGCTTTTCGAAGCCCTGCAGGGCAAGACGGCGGAAGGCCGGAGAAGAGTGCTCAAAGAATTCATGGCTGTTTTGCATAAGAATCGCCAGAGCCGGATCCTCAACCAGGTCCTGGTCCAGTATGAAAAAGTGTTCCTGAAGAAAAACAATGTGCGCAAAGTGGATGTCGAATCGGCAAGTCCGCTCAGCGATACGGTGCGGCGGGAAATCGAAGCGGCTGCCGGCAGTGCCGTCCTCCTGACCGAAACCGTAAAGCCGGAACTCATCGCCGGGCTGACGCTTTTGGTTGACGATGCGCTCTATATCGACGCAAGCGGCAGGACGCGGATCAATAATCTTTTCAGATAAATGTCACACATCATAGATACGCTTAAAAAAGAATTGGAAGGTGCACAGGCCGATGTGCGGATCCAGGAAGTCGGCCGGGTTTTGGAAGTGGGCGACGGCATCGCGCGCATCACCGGCCTGGCCGGAGTCGCGCTTCAGGAAATGCTTCAGTTCGAGACGAGCAAGGGCATAGTCGAAGGCGTTGCGTTCAATCTCGAGCAGGACAGTGTCGGCGCGATCGTGCTCGGCGACCCTCAGGCTATCAAAGAAGGCGACAAGGTGACGCATAGCGGCCGGATCCTTTCTGTCCGCGTCGGCCAGGAACTTATCGGCCGGGTTGTCGGCGCGCTCGGCCAGCCGATAGACGGCCATGGTCCGATTTTCAGCGAAGCCGCAAAAACAGAGCTGTACCCTTTGGAACGGACTGCGCCCGGTGTGACCGCTCGCGAACCGGTCGGCACGCCGCTTCACACCGGCATCAAGGCTATCGATTCCATGATCCCGATCGGCCGCGGCCAGCGCCAGCTTATCATCGGCGACCGCCAGACCGGCAAGACTTCCATCGCCATAGACACGATCATCAACCAGAAGAGCGATACCCGCCTTACGACACCGGTCTGCATTTACGTTGCGATCGGCCAGAAAGAATCCAAAGTCGCCAAAATCATCGCCACGTTCGAAGAAGCCGGAGCGATGGAATATACCATCGTGCTTTCCGCGCCCGCATCTTCGCCGGCGTCGTTCCGCTATATCGCGCCGTATGCCGCCACTGCCATCGGCGAATATTTCATGGAGCAGGGCAAGGACGCGCTCATCATTTATGACGATCTTTCAAAGCACGCGGTTTCATATCGGGAGATATCCCTGCTGCTGCGAAGGCCGCCGGGCCGGGAAGCGTATCCGGGAGACATTTTCTATCTGCATTCGCGCCTGCTCGAGCGTTCGTCGCGCTTGAATAAGAAGAGGGGCGGCGGTTCGCTTACCGCGCTGCCGATCATCGAAACGCAGCTCGGCGACGTGTCGGCCTATATTCCGACTAACGTCATTTCAATCACCGACGGTCAGATATATCTGGAGTCCGAACTTTTCAACAAGGGAACCCGGCCTGCCATCAACCCCGGCCTTTCCGTTTCCCGCGTCGGCGGCGCCGCCCAGACCAAAGCCATGAAGAAGGTCGGCGGCAAGCTCCGTTTGGAATTGGCCCAATACAGGGAGCTCGCGGCATTTTCGCAGTTCGCTTCCGACCTCGACGAAGCGACAAAGCGCACGCTCGACAAAGGCCGGATCCTGACCGAAATCCTGAAGCAGCCGGAATTCGAACCGCTGCCGTTCCATTACGAAGTGGTGGTTATCTTTGCCGCGACGAACGGCTATTTTGACGCAGTGCCGGTAGACAGGATCCAGGCCCGCTCCAAAGAGCTCATGATGTACATGCATAAGATGCATAAGCCGGTTCTCGATGCGATTGAAAAAACCGCAGAGCTCAAAGACGAAACGATAGCCGGATTGAAAAAGGCACTGGAAGAATTTAATCGCGTCGAAAAAATATAAATGCAATCTTCACGAGACATCAAGCGGCGGATACGTTCCGTTCAGAATATCGCCCAGATCACCAAGGCAATGGAAGTTGTCTCGATGAATAAGATGCGCCGTTCGCAGCTCTTTGCGCTTGCGGCCCGGCCGTATGCGCTCGCTTCACTGGATATGCTTCGCAATATTCTGAAGTATTCCGGCAAGAAAGATCTGCCTGATGTCATGAAAGAGCGTGCAGTGAAGCACGCGGCTCTGGTAGTAGTGACGACCGATAAGGGTTTGGTTGGCGGCTTCAATGACACTGTCATTCATTTGGCAGAGCAGCGTCTGAAGCAATTGAAAGATGCCGGGGTTGTTCCGGAAATAATCACCGTCGGCCGCAAAGCCAGAGAATATTTCGAGCGCCGCGGCGCCGCACCGGCATTCCATTTCGAGCACTATGGCGACTTCACTGTTTTTCAGGACACCAAACCCGTTGCCGATACGCTGCTTGAGGGCTATGAAAATAAAAAATGGGATGAGGCGTACGTTGTCTATACCCATTTCAAAACCACGCTGAAGCAGCAGAGCGCCGAACGGAAACTATTGCCGGCGAGCGAAGAGGCGCTTGTGTCCATCATGAGCGAGATCATTCCCGAATACGGCCGCTACAGTGACGTGCAGAAAACCAAAAAAGAAGCCGGAACCCATTACCATTATTCATATCTTTTTGAGCCGAGCGCCGCATCGATGCTTGAGGGTTTGGTGAGCGGCCTGCTGCGGGTCGCCATGCATCACATCATGCTCGAGAGCAATGCATCGGAGCATTCCGCCCGCATGGTGACGATGAAGAATGCGTCGGACAACGCTTCGGATCTCAAAGACAGCCTGACTCTCCGTTTCAATAAAGTCCGCCAGGCCAACATCACCGCCGAGATCAGCGAGATCGTCGCCGGTGCCGAAGCATTGCAATAAAATTACCAAACATTTATGAACACAGGAAAAATCACACAAATCATCGGGACCGTCGTCGACATTGAGTTCAAAGAGGGGAATGTGCCTGAAATCAACAACGCGCTTGAAGTGCGGAAAAATAAAAATGAAAAAGTTGTTTTGGAAGTGGCGCGGCATTTGGGTTATGGCCAAGTGCGTGCTATTGCTCTTGCTTCTACCGACGGCCTGAAGCGCGATATGGAAGTTGTAGACACGGGCGTCGCTATCTCAGTGCCGGTCGGCCCGGGCGTGCTCGGCAAATTATTCAACGTGTTCGGCGAAACGCTGGATGGTTCAGAAGTTCCGGGCGAAGCGAAGCGCTGGCCGATCCATCGCGCCGCGCCGCCTCTTACCGAGCAGTCTACCAAAACCGAAATTTTTGAAACGGGAATCAAAGTCATCGATCTTCTCGCTCCCTTTATCCGCGGCGGCAAAGTCGGACTGTTCGGAGG